>NZ_JBKFGG010000033.1:0-86468 GCF_056171975.1 Paenibacillus terrisolis
CAAGAGAGAAAGAGCACTGCCGATATTCGGCGGTGCTTTTTTGTGTGTCCAGGTGTGTTGAATACGAATTTAGATGCTAAGACATAACGAAGTAATATGGCATGTACTTGGCCAGTCGAGAAGAAATGTTGTATTTCATGCAATAATCCAGGCCATGGATTGGCTAAACGGCTCAAATGTTGCAGTTTGTACAGCAATTTTGGGCTTAAGAGTCATTTTAGCCCGACCCTTGTCTAATATGTTGTATTTTCTACAACATAATGGGCTGCAACTCCCTCTTGCGGTCAAAAATGATGTATTTTATGCAACATTTGTTTGGATGTCGGCAGGTACCTAGGTATCTAGACTGCTTTTTGTTTATGCACCCTTGTTGTGGAAACCGATGGGTCACTTGGACCGAAGGGTTCTAGAGGGTAAGACGCCGCCAAGCAAAGAGAGAGAGCGCTGCCGATGTAAAGAGCACTGCCGATATTCGGTGGTGCTTTTTTTGTACTTCCGGGCCACTTATTTCTACTGCGTAGATAAAAGCCTGCAAAAGTGCAGGCATTTCCGGCTTCATTGCAGGGTTGGACGCAAGAACCTGCAAAAGCTTTTGCCGGGATTTGAAAAGATAGACCTCCCTGCACGGTAAAATTGATGTAGATGTTGCTGCGATGAATGCGATATAAGCGTTACATTAAATTATTGATCTTAAGAAGGCAGGGTTTTTGACAAACAACAGCGGGGAAGCGAGAGTAACTAGCAAAACACTGCCGTATTCGGTGATGTTCTTTTGGTACATACCGCGACGAAGGCTTTACGTTTGGAGCGGTCATATTACATGCACGTCTTACGCGATTGCGGTATGATCGGTATGATGAGCTATTCGAGGAAACTTAGTGTGCACGCGTGCGGAGACTTCACACCAGATTGACTTCTTGAAGCTACACGGCCCAAAAGGGCGGCAGTCAAAGTAGAAAAGGGTGTATTTCTTACAACATTTTGCGATATGAAGCTGACAATTAGGAGTAAATGTTGCACTTTATACATCAATGTTAAGCTTATAGAGGCTATTCTAAGCCAATATGCCGCGGAATTTGTTGTATAAAGTACAACAAAAGAATCTAAATTGCCGAATACGGTCAAAAATGATGCATTTTATGCAACATTTGCTTTGCTGGCCAGGCGGATTCAGAATTTTTCTTGTACTCTGGAAGGGAGTGGCGTGCTGACGCAGACGCATTAAAACTTTTCCCGAACCTTGATAGAGTTCGCGTGCTGATGCTTGCATCAATCCATATTTTTATTAAAAAAATGAGAAGAAAAAAGACCAAATAGAAAAAAATCTGTAAATTGCTTGTAATTCATAATAGCGGGAAAGAGAGTACAATAGTAATCGCTCAGACATTATAGGAAAAGCAGCGACGAGAGGAGTCCTTACCCATGAAATTAACAATGAAGCGGATTACGGCAATTACTGCGGGTGCGATAGGAATGTTTCTTTTTACGGGGGCGGTTATGCCATTAGGTTTGGGAGGGCAAGCGAACGCAGCTGCAACCACTCCTACTGCAGCAGCCGTAAGCGCAAAAACAACGGCGTCGACGCCGGTAATTTTGACTTGGAACGGGACAGATACGGCGTATCAAGGGCTGATTGTGAACGGCAAGGCTTATGTTCCGGTGGCGTTTTTGCAAGGGGTGCTCAAGCTTCCGCTATCTTACGATGCTGCCACTAAAATTTACAGCGTGGGAACGGGATACCGACAAATGAATTTGGAAGTCTTCCCTAATGGAGTTGCAGCTAATATAAACGGGTTCTATATCGATCAAGATAATCTTATGGCCAGAAATGAGCACGGGCGGCTGTACATCTCTTTTCAATGTCTCAAGGATTATCTGGGCTACTCCGGGGGCTGGAACGCGGCCAACAAGAAGCTGAATATTGTTCCCGCTCAGGAAAATAAACTCGCTTTAACCTCCGAAAACTACGATAAAACGTCCAAGGAAGTCAGCATCCATTTAATCACACCCCAAGTCAGCGGTCTTGCTAATGCTAATGGAAGCGTGGAAAAAGCCATCAATGATGTGCTTCAACAAGGGACGGAACAATTCAAAAAGGAAATCGACGATGAACTTAACGACAAAGATTCGGTCGCCAATATACGGCCTTATGAATATAGCAGTACATATGTCGTCACCCTGAATCAAAAAGGAGTGCTGAGTCTCGTTACTTTGAGCTACTCCTACACGGGCGGAGCTCATGGCATAAGCGTGATGCAGGGTTATACTTTCTCACTGCAGGATGGGAAGCAGCTGACGCTGGATGATTTGTTCGGACGCAATCCCCAATACCGCAGCGAGTTGAACCAAAAGTTGAAAGTAGGGCTGGCAGCAACACCGGGGTATTTCGGAGGTTTTAAAGAGATGAAAGCAAGCCCTGACTTTTATTTGCTGCCTGATCGGCTCCGTATCTTTTTTCAATTGTATGAGTATGTTCCCTATGTTAGTGGATTCATTGGCTTCTCGTTCCCGTTCAGCAGCCTGCTTCCTCAGGGAAGCACGCCTTTTGACGGGTTGAATGTCAATTAGTACGGCGTGTGGGTGGAGGTTATCTTGCCCTCCCGGATGAATGTAACCTTTTTGTTACCGACAGAGATTGGACTGCCGTTATAATTAGTATGGTATGTAATCTTCTAGGATATTTGACCTATCCGTGGACTATATCGGGAAATGAAACAGCAAAGGAGCAGGATTGATCAGCATATAGGCTAGGTAAGGAGGAATGAATCATGCGGCGAAAAGGAGTATGGTATTCCTTAGGCTTCATGTGGGTGGTCTTGGTGATGTTGTTCGTCATCGCAGGCTGTGCATCTTCCGAGCCTTCTTGGACCACTTTTGTTGGAGCAGCGGTTGAGAAAAGCTTCCCCGTTCCCAAAGAGGCAAATCAAACGGAGGCAGCCTTAAATAATTCTAAGATGGATTACGTGCATTATACGGTGACGGGTTTACAGAAGAGCAGTACAGTTCCGGAAGCGTACCAGAAGGCAATTACCGAGTGGGGCTGGACTGAGAAAAAGGATGAGAGCACAGGAACGACGCGGGTGTATGAAAAAGGCAAGCTCATCGTTCAACTGACGCTGCATGACGATTCCATAACCGTATTGGTACCCAAGCAAGAAAAGAAGATGGTTATTCAAGGCTTGGAGAGCAATCCCTAGGCTACTTGAGTAAGCGTAATCAAAAAAAGCCTGAATCCCTCGAACAATTGGGGGAGCAGGCTTTTCTATTATTGCATGTAGTACGAGATTTCCAGATCGGTGATCTTCAGCACTCCGTCTTTGCGCTGCCCTCTCAGCGTGCCGAGTACGTAAAACCGTGGGGCAATCAGCCAAATGTGCCAGAACAACAAGGAAAAAGTGAAGGAGAACGGCGACCAGGGAACAATGACCGCGATGATGCAGCAGCCAATCCAGGCCGAGTGTAGATGAACCCGGCGAAATATCGTATAGCCGACGTATTGATCGGGCATATAACCGATCCAGGGCATTTTCCTGGTAAATCGCCAGCGTTTACGGGTAGAGTGGCTGACGATCATCAGAACCGACCGGGAAATGACGTATTGAATCCATAAAGTAATCGGAATGGCGAGCAGAAAAAAGAAGAGGCTCGTCCAGGATATAAAAACCATCTCGGCTGCCAGCCAAATGAATGGGAGCACGAGAAAGCTGCGGGTCATGGACTTGGGAATAACGGCTTTTTTGAGCAGCGTGTAGTGGTAAAACGTCGCATTGGGTCCGGATTCAACTGACTTCAACAAACAACCCTCCTTGGATGACATAGGGTCCGCTTCATACGGACAGCCTTTATTAATATATCGGATAAAAGAAAGGAAATTTAAGATTTTCCTCCGTACAAACACAGCCGGGCGGCAAGCGGCATATATATAAAGTAGGTAAAGCGGCTATGAAAAGGTTTAAAATAATAGAATCTGTGTCATACTGATAGTAAAACAAACAAGGTGGGATCGGGCATGGATGAGCTTGCCGAAAGAAAATGCATTATTTGCGGGGAGCCGAAGACCGAAGGAATCCATATCGTGTCGGAGTTTATCTGTGACGCCTGCGAGGCCGAGATGGTACACACCGATGTGCAGGAAGAGAAGTACCACTTTTTCATCCATCAAATGAAACAGATCTGGGTGCAAAAAAATGCATAATAAAGCCTTATGAAGGACCTAATCTTGCGAAAAGATAGGTCCTTTTGTATTGCCCGGAGGGCCGAAAAAACGGTAAAATGAAGCGATGGCGGCATATTGCATATACCGCCACCCGCTTCGAGAAAATCGAAGCCGGAATTACCGGAAGGGTTAATAGACATGTCGGAACATATTCATCAAGCACCTTTATATGAAGCTTTATTGCAATATCAAGCGAGAAAAGACGTTTCTTTTCATGTGCCGGGACATAAAAACGGACAAACCCTTCAGGGACACAAGCTACCCGGACACGGCACGTTTACGCAAGTGATGGGAATCGACGCCACGGAAATCACCGGAACGGATGATTTGCATCATCCGGAAGGGGTGATTTTGGAGGCGCAGCGGCTCGCGGCGGCGCAGTTTGGCGCCGAGGAGACGTTTTTCCTGGTCGGCGGAAGTACCGCCGGCAATCTGGCGCTGATCCTGAGCGTGTGCACCGCTCCGGGCGACGTGCTGCTCGTGCAGCGGAACGTGCATAAATCCGTCATACACGGATTGATGCTGGCGGGCGCGCACGCGGTGTTTTTGGCGCCGCAGCTCGCGGCGCCGAGCGGCCTCGCGACCATCCCGTCGGAAGCGACGGTGCGTGAGGCCCTGCGCCGGTACCCCGGCGCCAAAGGGCTGCTGCTCACGCACCCGAGCTACTACGGGATGGTCGCGCCGCTGCGGCCGCTGGCGCAGCTGTGCCGCGCCAGCGGCGTGCCGCTGCTCGTCGACGAGGCGCACGGCGCTCACTTCGGCCAGCATCCGGCGCTGCCGGAAAGCGCGCTGGCCGCAGGCGCTGACGGCGTCGTGCAGTCGACGCACAAAATGCTCGGCGCCATGACGATGGGCGCGATGCTGCACGTGCAGGGCGGCCTGCTGGACCGCGGTCTGCTGCGCCAGCGGCTGGCGATGGTGCAGAGCTCCAGCCCATCGTACCCCATCATGGCTTCGCTTGACCTGAGCCGCAGCCAACTGCAATCGCAGGGTCCGTCCCTGTTCGAGACCGGCTTGGCCGCCGCTGAGCGTATTCGCGAGGGGGTGCGGAAGCACCCGCGGTTCGGGCTTGTAGAGCCGCAGCCGGGCGCGGGCGGAAAGCCTGCTGCATACACTATACAAGATCCTTTAAAAATTGTGATATTCGATGCCGCCGGACATCTCAGCGGATACGAACTGCAGCGGCTGCTGGAGAATGAGGGCTGTGTACCGGAAATGAGCGACGATCATTATGTGGTGTTGGCGTTAAGCTATGGAACATCGCATGAGGATGCCGACCGGCTGCTGCAGGGGTTGAAAGTGATTGGCGAAGCCTTGAAACCAGAACACCGCATCGAAGAGGCGGACATCCCACTTTCCACGTGGAACATTGAGAAAGAATCCGCAAGAACAATCGAGCGGGCTGCGCCATCCGCCGTACTTGAGTCGGAACTGGATATTTCCGCCCCGGTACCGTTTGATCTTCGCCCATTGGCGAGAGAGGAACTTGAAACGATCCCGGTTGAAGCCAGCACCGGCCGCCTAGCGGCGGAAATGGTGATTCCCTATCCACCCGGCATCCCGATTCTTTACCCGGGAGAGGCGATTACGCGGGAAATGACGCATCGATTGATTAAGCTCCGAAATGATGGGGCCAAATGCCAAGGAACGGCCGATCCTTCGCTGTATACCATCCGGGTCATCCATTCAGTCCAAGACGAAAGCAGGGAAACACACTCATGAACGGAAAAGGCAGAGGATTATTCATTACGCTGGAGGGCGGCGAAGGATCGGGGAAAACGACGGTCATCCGCGAACTGGAATCCATTTTGGAGGAACACGGGGTCGTGTATCTTACAACCCGTGAGCCGGGAGGCATCGAGATCGCCGAGAAAATTCGCGACATCATCCTGAACCCCGAGCATACCGAGATGGATGCCCGCACGGAAGCTCTGCTGTACGCAGCGGCGAGAAGACAGCACCTGGCCGAGAAAGTAGAGCCGGCACTGGAGCGGGGGATTACCGTGTTATGCGACCGTTTTGTCGACAGCAGCTTGGCTTATCAAGGATATGCCCGCGGTCTTGGAATCGAGGAAGTCCTGCGTATCAACAATTTTGCCACAAACGGCCGATTCCCTGACGTCACTTATTTTCTGGATATCGATCCGGAAGCCGGATTGGCGCGCATTGCGGCTGGAGAAGGGCGGGAAGTGAATCGCCTCGATCTGGAGAAGACCGGGTTCCACCAAAAGGTTCGGGAAGGATACATGAAAGTGATAAGCATGTTTCCGGAACGGATTAAGGTTATTGACGCCTCCGGCAGAAAAGAAGAGGTCGCCGCCGAGATTAAAGGCCATCTTTCAGCGTTTTTAAAGGATTTCATGGTATAGTTGTCTAATAAGTAGGTGTATCTATTTTTATAATAACGAGGAGGGACTGCAAATGAAGCTTATTGTTGCGATCATTCAAGATAAAGACAGCAATCGGTTATCCAGCGCGCTCGTCAAGGAAAACTACCGGGCGACCAAACTGGCAAGCACCGGAGGGTTTCTGCGGGCGGGGAACACGACGTTTATGATCGGTGTGGATGATCATCAGGTAGACTCTGTGCTTAATGTCATTCGTAACAGTTGTAAGGTGCGCGAGCAATTAGTGACCCCGGTTACACCGATGAGCGGCACGACCGATTCGTATTTGCCTCTGCCCGTTGAAGTTCAGGTGGGAGGAGCTACCGTATTTGTTCTGCCGGTAGACCGTTTCGAACATTTCTAATTCCATTTCAAATATCCATTATTATCTATTCTTAGGGCAGGTGGCGACGCTATGAAAATCGATCCGGGATTCAGGCCGCTCCAGAGCGGTTTCGGCATTAGTGATTCTCCCACCAAGCCGGTACAGGCCAAAAGCTTTTCCGACGTCATGCAGCACCAAGGGGAGCAAGCCTCGAAAGAGGAGCTTAACCGAAAATTCAAAGAGATTCAGCTCCAGGGAGAACGTCTAGCCCATTCGATGACCGTTAGGGAACTGAAAGCCTATCGTCAACTCGTCAAAAAGTTTCTCGAAGAAACGGTTCGGCGGGGCGTGACGATCAAGGAATCAAGAGGCTGGGATCGTAGGGGCAGGGGCAAACGTTACAAGCTTCTGGACGAAGTTGATGCCGCTTTGCTGGCGATGGCCGACGAATTGCTCGAGACCGAACAGGGAAAGATCGAGCTAATGCAGAAAATCGGAGAGATCCGAGGCATGCTGATCAATCTTTGCTTCTAAATGGTGCATGAGTTACGGGCTTGAAAGGACGAGAAGTTAAAGATGTTATTTCAGGAAATTATCGGGCAGGATCACGCCAAGCTGCTGCTGCAGAGTGCGCTGCGCCGTAATCAAATATCTCACGCTTATCTATTCAGCGGCCCCCCGGGCAGCGGACAGATGGAAATGGCGATGGCTTTCGCCCAAACTCTGTTCTGTGAGCGCAAGGGGGCCGATGCTTGTGGGGAATGCTTGCAGTGCCGCAAAATCCAGCACGGCAATCACCCTGATCTTCACCTCGTAGCGCCTGAAGGGGCCACGATTAAAATTGATCAGATTCGCGATTTGCAGCGGACTTTTTCCTATCGTTCGGAGAGTGGCAATCCCAAGGTTTATATTATTGACGATGCCGATAAAATGACGGTTCAAGCGGCGAACAGCCTGCTTAAATTTTTGGAGGAGCCGCCTACGCCGGCTGTGGCCATCCTGCTGTCCGACAACGGACGAGCCCTCCTTCCAACCATTCAATCCCGGGTTCAGACGATTCCTTTTACGCCGCTGGATCCGGAACGGATGCTCCAAATATTGGCGGGCGAGGGTTTTCCGGCTACATTAACCCGCAGCGCAGTACATCTCGCGGCCGGACTGGGTCCATGCCGGGAACTTATCCAGCAGAATTGGTTTGCAGAAATTAGAAACGTAGTGTTACAATTAGGGAGGGAAATCGCAGGCCGTGGCGGTTCTCCTTTGATTACAGCGCAGCAGAGCCTATTCAAAGCCGGTCTCGGCGATCACTTGGACATGTTGTTCAGTCTTTTTCATTTGTGGTTTAAGGATATGATCCATGCGCTTTACCATAAACATGACCAAATTGTTTTTATAGATGAGCTCCAGTTCATTACCGGACACGCACATCTGCGCAGCGCGGAGCAGTGGATTGATGCCATGGCGCTGGCTGCGGAGAGCAGAAAGAAATTGCGGCAGAACATGAACGGGCAGCTCTGTGTCGAACAATTCCTGATCCGTGTAGACGGACAACAGTAAGATTCATGAAACATCGATTGATTAAGGCAGAACGAACTTTCTCCCGTGAAGGAACAGGGATTTATCAAAAGCATTTTCATAGGCTATACGAGGGGGTAAGTTTTTGTATACAGTAGTGGGCGTCCGTTTTAAAAAGGCGGGCAAAATATATTATTTCGATCCGCTCGAGCTACCTGTTGAGAAGGATCAAAGTGTAATTGTCGAGACCGCGCGTGGGATTGAATACGGCAAAGTGGTAGTCGGCAAGAAAAAGGTAGGGGAATCCGACGTCGTCCTTCCGCTCAAGAAGGTCATTCGGATTGCCGATGACGTCGACGCCCGTGTTGTAGATGAAAATAAATTTGCGGCAAAAAACGCGTTTGCCACATGTTTAAATAAAATCAGAGATCATGACCTGAAGATGAAGCTCGTGGATGTGGAATTTACCTTCGACCGGAACAAGATTATTTTCTATTTTACGGCCGAGGGCCGAGTCGATTTCAGGGAACTGGTCAAAGATTTGGCCAGCATTTTCCGTACCCGGATCGAGCTGAGACAAATCGGGGTGCGGGACGAAGCGAAAATGCTGGGTGGGATTGGTCCATGCGGCCGCGTGCTCTGCTGTTCCTCCTGGTTGGGGGATTTTGAACCCGTATCCATCAAAATGGCCAAAGATCAGAGTCTCTCTCTGAATCCTACCAAAATATCCGGATTGTGCGGACGTTTGATGTGCTGCTTGAAGTTCGAGCACGATAATTACGAAAGCACCAAGGAAGAGCTGCCGACCGTCGGCAAGATGGTCATTACTTCCCTAGGCGAGGGTAAGGTCGTCGGACTGAACGCCGGAACACGCACTGTCCATGTACAGCTATTCGAAATTGGCAAGGTCAAAGAACTTCCTCTGGACGATGTTGTCCTCAAATAACGGAGGGGCTTAACTTTAGAGATGACTCTGGGGTGGGAACTTGGAGAACAAGGACATTTTCACAAATATGCAGGCGCTGGAAACACAAATGGGGAAGGTACACGGCGACTTGGGCAGCCTCATGCTTGAAGTGAAGAAGCTTATGGAGATGAACCAGCGGCTTTTGCTGGAGAATGAGCAGCTGCGCAAGATTTTGAAGTTGGAAAGTTCGGAAGGGCGTTTGCCTCTGCCTTCTGCAGAAAAGGCGAATGACCTGGTGCTTGCCGGCAAGGATGTCATCGATGTCGTCGGTGAAGGGCATGATAACCTCGCTCGTTTGTATCATGAAGGTTTTCATATATGCAATGTATATTATGGGCATTTGCGCACGGAAGGCGACTGTCTTTTCTGTCTGTCATTTTTGAATAAATAATAAACCGTGGGGAATGACCCTACGGTTTTTTTTGAGCGCGGAATCATAAATACCTGAAGCTAAACCTCTTACAGAATGGAAGGTCCTATTGAAAAACAACGTGATCATTTACGATAGTGAGCGGGTGGACGATTTGCTCACGCATGATTTGCACATCATACAAAGCGACGAAGTGTTCAGCTTTTCCATGGATGCCGTCCTGCTGGCCCGTTTTGCTTCGATACCGAAGTATGGGAAAGTCCTGGATTTATGCACCGGCAACGGGGTAATTCCTCTTCTGCTCACCACGAGAACAGAAGCATCCATCGAGGGCATCGAAATTCAGCCAAGAGTCGCTGATATGGCGCGCCGGAGCGTGGAGATGAACGGGCTTGCCGGTCGAGTTCTTATTCGCGAAGGTGATTTGCGTGAGTTGGTCAAAGAAACCGGGCACGGCATATATGACGCGATTACTGTCAATCCGCCCTATATGCCGGTGGCGAGCGGCGAAGTGAAACTGAATTCCCATCAGGCGATTGCCCGGCATGAAATCCATTGCAGTCTGGAAGAAGTCGTTGCGTCGGCGATGCGTTTAGTGCGTCCCGGCGGGAAAGTGTCGATGGTGCATAAACCTCAGCGGCTCGGGGAAATCCTGACCGTACTTAGACAATATCGCTTGGAGCCGAAAGTGATCCGGTTCGTTCATCCGCGGGCGGGGGCCGAGGCCAACATGGTATTGATTGAAGCCCTGAGAGACGGAAAACCGGACCTTCGGGTACTCCCGCCTCTCGTCGTATATGGAGAAGACGGTGAATATTGCCGAGAGATTATGGACATTTATTACGGACCAGAAGAGGGAAGAACATGAGCGTAAAAGTGCAAAAAAGTTTTGAGGAAGCACCAGGCAAAGAAGCCTATGGAAAGCTGTTTCTAGTGGCCACGCCGATCGGCAATCTGGAGGATATGACGTTCCGGGCCGTGCGGACTCTGCAGGAAGCGGATATCATCGCGGCGGAGGATACGAGGAATACGC
This sequence comes from Paenibacillus terrisolis, assembly GCF_056171975.1. Lineage (NCBI taxonomy): Bacteria > Bacillati > Bacillota > Bacilli > Caryophanales > Paenibacillaceae > Paenibacillus > Paenibacillus terrisolis. Next base: position 10,814 of record NZ_JBKFGG010000033.1, read on the forward strand.
GAAAGCTGCTTACGCACTTTGAGATTTCCCCGGTAAAATTGCTTAGTTACCATGAGCATAACAAGGCGGCCAGCGGACCTGAATTGATTCGCTTTATAATAGAAGGAAAAAATTTGGCGCTGGTCAGCGATGCCGGTCTTCCGGCGATTTCCGACCCCGGCAGCGATCTCGTAAAGCTTGCGCTGGAGGCGGGAATTTCGGTCGTTCCGATCCCGGGAGCCAATGCCGCCCTGTCGGCGTTAATCGTCTCCGGACTATCTACGGAGCGCTTTCAATTTCTCGGCTTTCTGCCAAGAGACAACAAGGATCGAGGAACGCTGCTGGAGTCGCTTCAGGATGATCCAAGCACACTGTTATTTTATGAGTCGCCGCATCGCTTGTTAAAAACACTCGAATCGCTTATCGATGTTTTGGGCGACCGGGAGATCGTGTTGGCCCGTGAGTTGACGAAACGCTATGAAGAAATGACGAGAGGGAAAATCAGCGATTGTTTGTCATGGCTTGAGGAACATCCGCCGCTGGGCGAATACTGCCTGGTTGTTAGCGGGGCGCATCCGGATCAAGTGAAGGAGAAAAAGGACGCTTGGTGGAAAACATTATCGGTCGAAGAACATGTTGCCCATTATGAGCAAGAGGACGGATTGTCGCGAAAAGAGGCCATGAAAAAGGCGGCGGGAGACCGTGGAGTTTCGAAAAGAGACATTTACCAAACGTTGTTATAGGCCCAATTAGCCCTTTAAGCAAAAAAAGGGGCCTTCACTAGGCCGGGTTCAAGCCTAGGAAGGCGCCAAGGAGATATGAAAAAGGTTAGAATTAACAGTTTCAGTAAATCTATTATATACTATATTTCTTAATTTGTCACAGGGTTAGGAAGCTCAGTAATACATTCGTGGCAAACAATTTTACCTTTGAAGTATGTCACGTTTTCGGCGTTGCCGCAGAAGATGCAGGCAGGCTCGTATTTTTTGAGCATAATCCGTTCTCCGTCCACATAAATTTCAAGCGCGTCTTTTTCACCGATGCCGAGTGTGCGGCGAAGTTCGATAGGAATGACAACGCGTCCCAATTCGTCTACTTTTCTTACAATACCGGTTGATTTCATCATTTCGATGACAACCCCTCTCGCTATAATTTTTTAATTGTCATTATTCGACATTGTTCTATCTTTTATGATATTTATAATACCAACCATTGCCAAAACAGTCAACCTATTTATGGTAGAGTTCATTATTATTTCTAAATTCGAGTTTTTATAGAGCGCAAATAGCCCTGTATTATAAGGGAAATCGGACTTTTACGAAGATTCGACATTTTGGAAATCTATATTTTGACACTTTTCGACAATGTTCGACACCATCTGTCGTCAATAGTCAAGTTCCTTCTTTTTCTCCCAAAAAACAGTTCCAAAATAAAGGAGTGTATGCCATGTATCGTCAGCTGCGCGAAGAAAAAGTGTTTAAAGATCCCGTACATAATTATATTCATGTCCAGGACGAAATGATTTGGTCGCTGATCAATTCGTCTGAATTTCAGCGTTTACGTCGAATTCGGCAGCTGGGCACTTCTTATTTGACATTTCACGGTGCCGAGCACAGCCGCTTCTCCCACTCGCTGGGCGTTTATGAAATCACGCGCCGCATCATTTCGCAGTTTGAAAGCGGCGGTTATGCCGGCTGGGATCACGACGAGCGGCTGGTCGCTTTAAGCGCCGCCCTGCTGCATGATTTGGGCCATGGTCCATTTTCCCATTCCATCGAGCAGGCCTTCCAAATGCATCACGAGGATTGGACCTGCAAAATTATGCTTGGCGACACGGAGGTCGGCCAGGTGCTTCGGCGCATGGGTGAGGATTTCCCCGAAAAAGTCGCCGCGGTCATCCGTAAGGATTACGGCAATCCGATTGTCGTCAATCTGGTCTCCAGTCCGCTTGATGCCGACCGGATGGATTATTTGCTGCGGGACGCCTATTTTACCGGGGTCAATTACGGCACGATTGACATGGACCGGATTTTGCGGATGCTGCGTCCTCATCAGGGCCGGGTAGTCGTCAAGGAGTCGGGCATGCACGCGGTTGAGGATTATTTGATGTCCCGTTACCAAATGTACTGGCAGGTATACTTCCATCCCGTTACCCGCAGCTCGGAGATCATTTTGCGGCAGATTTTGCGCCGGGCCAAAGAGCTTTTAGAGGCCGGGCATTCGTTTAAGTTCTTGCCGGATCCTTTGCCGGGACTGTTTAACCGTGAATTAACGGTCCAGGAATATTTACTGCTGGATGAGGCGCTGATGCAAACGGCCTTTATGCAGTGGAAGCAAGAGTCCGATCCTTTGCTCAGTGATTTATGCGGTCGATTCTTGGAACGTAAATTGTATAAATATGTAGAATGCGAATCGCTGGATTTGGAAACGATCGAGGGAATTCGGGAGGCGTTTGCTAAGGCCGGGCTTAACCCGGAATACGATCTGGAAATTGATTTTCCGACCGATCTGCCTTATGATGTGTTTCGTCCGGAGGAAGCTTTCGGACAGAAGCAGATCTTGCTGCTCGACCGACGCGACCGGCTCCGGGAAATTTCCGAGGTGTCCGACATTGTAAGGTCGATCAGCGGACTCCACCGCGGCAAATTTCATTTGTACTATCCCGACAATAAATTATCCGCTGTGATCGGCCGGCTGCCGGCAAACATTGCAAGGATTTTCGAGCAGCAGCATTAAGAAACGAATCAAAAAACAGCCTGGGAGGAACTATCGATGATGTTATTCGACACCCATACCCATATGGATGCGCCCCAGTTTGACGAAGATCGTGAGCAAGCGATTGCCCGCGCGGTGGAACAAGGGGTTACGCGTATGATCAATATCGGCTTTAACCGTGAAACGATCCCGACGACGATGAAACTTGCGGAATCTTATGACTTTATTTATGCCGCCGTCGGCTGGCATCCTCAGGATGCGATTACGATGCAAGAGGGCGATTTGGACTGGATCGCTGAATTATGCAAGCATGAGAAGGTCGTGGCCATCGGCGAGATCGGTCTGGATTATTACTGGGATACGTCACCGAAAGAGGTTCAGCACAAAGTTTTCCGCGATCAAATCGGCCTCGCTCGCAGCCTCGGAATGCCCATCAGCATCCATAATCGGGAAGCGCACGAGGATGTAGTCCGAATTTTGCGCGAAGAGAAAGCGAGCGAAGTCGGAGGTGTGCTTCACTCCTTCTCCGGTAGTTGGGAAATTGCCAAAATGTGTCTGGATTTGGGATTCCATTTGTCGTTCGGCGGACCGATAACGTTTAAAAATGCAAAACAGCCAAAGGAAGTTTTAGCCAAAACACCGATGGACCGTTTGTTGATCGAAACCGATTCCCCATATCTTACTCCGCATCCATTTCGAGGGAAAAGAAACGAATCCGCCCATGTACGTCTGGTTGCGGAAGCGGCGGCCGAGTTAAAAGGGGTGTTCGTGGAGGAAATCGCCGAAATTACCTCCCGAAATGCAATGGAACGATTTGGAATACGGTGAATTCCGGAGCAAATGGGCCGAAAAAAGCAGGATTTTCGAAATATGAATGCTTTTTAACCAGAAAATCCAAGTTAGTTACATTTTTTTAACCATTTTTTTTAAAAAACGTGGTTGATTCGTCCTTTACAACATGCATGGAAACAAGTTAGAATTTCTTCTGTAGTCATTTTGGCTCACTCGTCAGTTGGGCGAGCCTATTCGATGACTTTGGTTCCATGAACCAGTCTCGCTGAATCTCCATTTGGAGAACGGGGGAACCGATACAGGAATGGTTAAGGGCAGTGCTTAGAGCACCGGCTGTTGCTGTATTTGATTTCTTTACAGGGTCTTAGGGGTGAATTCGAGGTCATTGCGCCATGAGCGAATGAACTGAGAAAGGGCGGCTCTCTTTCGTCCGAACCCGACAGCTAACCTCGTAAGCGTCAATAAGAGAGGTAACTCGTGCATCCTATTACACCAAGACAATTCGGAAGCCACGAAGGAGTTCCTCTAACTCTTTCTTTAGGCTTCTTTTGTTTTTGAATAAAAGTAATAGGGTCATCATACTGTTGTTAAACAGGAGGTGACATATGCCAGGTAGACTGGGGCAGGATGCGAAATACGGGGGATTTCACCGCGTTTCGTAAAAACGATCTGTAGTCACGTCAAACGTATCATGCATCGACCTAGACGGCGGGACTATGAAGGAGGACGGACGAAATGGGCATTTTCCACAAAGAAGACACCCATCAATCACGCTCATCCAGCATGTCTTACGCAATGCGATGGAAGCATGAGAATTTACGTCAGATTTCGATTGTTGGAGTTCTGACCGTCGCAGTGATCATCATCATCCTGATTTGGCTATTTGGCCAAAACGATAAAAAAGAGACTTCTCTGGTAGCGGAAGGCAAGATCCAATCGGCCGAGACAGGCGTGTCTCAGGCGGATCTTAAGAAAGCGCCAGTCGGTATGCTGAGCAAGCAAGATTCAGCAGTCCAGCTTCTTGCCGGCTCGCAAGGGGCGGACAATCATTTTGTTGCCGTGCATGCGGTTCCGGTAACCGTAAGCGTGGACGGAGCAACGAAGGTTCATTTCACCACGAAAAGCAGCGTACAGGGGGCCATCACCGAGCTTGGCATCGCCCTGAGCAAAGACGATAAAATAAAACCGGCGCTGGGCAGCGCGCTAACGTCTGATTCGGATATCAAGATCGTCCGTGTCAGCAAGCAAACTGTTCAGGAAAAAATTACAGTTCCGTTCACCATCGTGAAGACGTCAGACGAGAACCTGCTTAAGGGCAAAACCAAAGTCCTTCAGCCGGGAAGCAATGGCGTGGTCGTTCACAACATCGAAAAGGTGTACGAGGATGGCAAATTCGTAACGAAGCGGTGGCTTGGCAAAGAAGTGGCGGTAAGCGCTCAGCCCAAGGTCATCGCAGTTGGCGTCAAAAAGCCGGCAGAGGTCAAATCCGCAAGCATTACCCGTAATCCGAACGCGGTAAATATCAGCGGGCTGACCACAAAAGGCGGCGTGTCGTTTAAATACAAAAAGGTACTTAAAAACGTTACCTTAACGGCTTATTCCTCCGAAGAGGAAGGTATCGGCACGAGAACCGCTTCCGGGACGCGCGTAACGCAAGGAAGAACCATTGCGGTTGATACCAGCATCGTTCCGCTCGGATGGTGGGTCTACATCGAAGGGCTCGGCTTCCGCAAGGCGGAGGATACCGGCGGCGCTATCGACGGACATAAGATTGACGTATATTACGACTCGCTCAAGGCAGCGACAAATTTCGGGCTCAAAAAGGGCCGTACCGTATATGTCATCGGTCCGACAAAGCCTGAATTAAACTAACCTCGTTTTACTTTGCGAGGGGAATAAGATAGTATTAGGATGATGAATAAGACATTGGATTAGAAGAGGAGCCTTCCTCTTCTTTTTGTTGTAAACGGAAGGGAAGACGGCACATGATCAAAGAGGTCATCGTGGTGGAGGGGCGCGACGATACCGTCGCGATTAAACGGGCCGTGGAGGCCGACACGATCGAGACGGGCGGGTCGGCGATCAACGAGACGACGCTGCGAAAAATTGCCCTGGCGCAGGAGCGGCGGGGAGTTATTATTTTTACGGATCCCGACCATGCGGGGGAGCGAATCCGTAAAATCGTCGCGGCCCGGGTTCCGGGGTGCAAGCATGCCTTTATACGGGAAGCGGACGCCACGAAACGCGGAGACATCGGCGTGGAGAACGCTTCGCCGGAGGCGATCCGCGAAGCGCTCTCCAAGGTCCGCTGCGAGCTTCAGGGAGTGGAGGGGCTCATTGATTGGGCAGACTTGATAGAGGCGGGCCTGATCGTTCATCCGGAAGCCGCTGCACGCCGGCGGGTGATGGGAGAGCTGCTTGGCATCGGATACTGCAACGGCAAGCAGTTCCATAAACGGCTGACGGTGTTCAAGATCAGCAGGGAAGAATTCGCGGCCGCCCTCGCGGAGCTCGAAGACAAAGGAGTCAATCACCCATGAACAGGAATGAAGATGTTTCTACGCCGCGCCGGACGAAGGAAATTATTCAACGGCACGGATTTTCTTTTAAGAAAAGTCTGGGTCAGAACTTTCTGATCGATCAAAATATACTCGGCAAAATCGTTGCAGCCGCCGGTTTGGACGCGTCCAAGGGGGCTCTTGAAATCGGGCCGGGGATCGGCGCATTGACCGAAAAACTGGCTCAGGAGGCCGGGAAAGTGGTTGCGGTGGAAATCGACCAGCGTCTGCTGCCGATTTTGGAAGAGGTGTTGGAGCCGCACCCGCATGTTCGCGTCATTCACGGCGATGTGCTGAAGCTGAATCTGCGCGCGTTGTTTGAGACAGAATTTGGCGGGGTCAGCGGCGTCAGCGTGGTGGCTAACTTGCCTTATTACGTGACGACCCCGATTCTGATGAAACTACTGGAGGAAGGCCTCCCGCTTGAGCATATCGTCGTCATGATTCAGAAGGAAGTGGCGGAGCGGATGGCGGCTTCTCCCGGCGGCAAGGATTATGGCAGTCTCAGCATAGCGGTTCAGTATTACAGCGAACCGGAGCTGATCTGTACGGTGCCGCACAGCGTGTTTATTCCCCAGCCTAACGTAGAGTCGGCGGTGATTCGTTTGACGGTGCGCAAAACGCCTCCGGTGGCCGTAAACGACGAGAAGTTCTTTTTTGACGTGGTACAAGCTTCTTTTGCGCAAAGAAGAAAAACAATCTCCAACAACCTGAAAACCCGCTTCTTCGCCGGAGAAGGCCGGGAACGGCTGGAGCAGCTGCTTGGGGCCGCGGAAATCGAACCTTCCCGGCGTGCGGAAACGCTCAGCCTGGAGGAGTTCGCGCGGCTTAGCAATACGCTGCTTGCGGCCGGGTTCAGCCATTCGTAACCCTCGCAATTGTAACCAATCCTTCGCCTAGCCCATACGATGGGAAAGAGGTGATGGATTTGACGAATTTGGGAGACTTGGTCGTCCGCAAATCTTACGGAGGAGACGTAACGTTCCGGATAGAAAGAATAGAGCGGAGCGAGGCTATCATCAAAGGGACGGAATTCCGGCTGCTGGCGGATGCGCCTTTGACCGACCTGGTCAAGGTAGACCCGGCTTCCCCCGGCGAGAAAGCGCAGCGCGCCCGCATCAAAGAGGCTGAATCGCTGGAACGGATGACACAAGACCGGAAGGTGCTGGCGGAACGCAATCAAATGACGATCGGTACGGATTGGTACCCGCAGCCGCAGGGGGAGCCGTCCTATTTTGAAGTCCCGGGCAAGGTGCTTCACCTGGACGGGGACGAGAGGTATTTGCAGAAAAGCTTAAGTCTATACGAGAAGCTGCGGATTCCGGCTCAAGGTTACTACGTGTCGGAGTCGCAGATGGCCAGAACGCTTTATCGTCTGCTGCCGTCCGTTCAGCCCGATATCGTGGTGCTGACCGGGCATGACGGCGTGCTGAAGCATCGCCCGTCCGGGGACTTGTATAATTTGACCAGCTACAAAAATTCCAAATATTTCGTGGAGGCGATTCAGGCGGCCCGGCAGTATGAGCGTAATTTCGATTCGTTAACGATCGTGGCGGGGGCTTGCCAATCGCATTTTGAGGCTTTGCTGCAAGCCGGTGCCAATTTTGCGAGTTCTCCGGCCCGCGTGCTGATCCACGCCCTGGATCCGGTCTACATCGCGGCGAAAGCGTCGCTGACTTCGATCCGCGACACGATCCAGATCACGGACGTGCTGAACAATACGATCAGCGGGGCCCAGGGGGTAGGCGGCATAGAAACCCGCGGAAGCTACCGGATCGGCCTGCCGAAGCTCCGGGATCTTTCTTCGCTGAAGGTTGTTCCGTCGATGTAAGGGCCGGAACTTTGGGATCATTTCATACATTTCTTTTACGCAGAGCTTGAGGTTTATGCCTTGGGAACTGCGTATTTTTGTGCCGGTTATTTAGTATACGCAAAGTGTCATAAAAAAAATGTTGACAATACATTTTTCTTGCTGATATAATTAATTATTTTGATTTGACAGGCGACTCCCTTTCATGTATAATGGACAAAGAAAGAAGGTGGTCACAGGCAATGGCTAAAAATGCACTGTCAGAAATCAAGCATAGTCTCGACGCCCACGTTGGACAGAAAATTATGCTTCGGGCCAACGGTGGTCGCCGGAAAACGGTTGAACGTACCGGAGTTTTGGAAGAGACCTATCCTTCGGTCTTTATAGTGAAGCTGGATCAAGAACAGCAGACCTTTAAACGTGTGTCTTACAGTTATGCCGATATACTTACCGAATCCGTTGAAGTTATGATTTGTGACGATAACAACGAGATGAGGCTTTCGTATATTAAACCGTGAACATCATGCCAAGTCACTACTAAACGGTCTTCGTTTTCATGCGAGGCCGTTTTTTTATTTTTATTGACGCTCCGATTCTTTGAAGGAGGCGTAAGGCTGCAGCGAAAGGGAGTGTCTTTCCTGCATGAACGGGAATCCGTTGCGGGATACTAACTCTGTTCCTATATCCACAATCCCTAAGGAGGACTGAACATGTCGCGCAGAAGACGAAGCGTAATGTCGGAGGATCTGAAGGTCGAGCTGGCCAAGGATTTAGGATTTTACGATACCGTTCAGAAGGAAGGCTGGGGAGGCATTAAGGCCAAGGATGCTGGGAATATGGTGAAAAGAGCGATTGAGCTGGCGGAACGAGCCGCAGCCAAGCAGCAGCCCTAACGGGCGGCGAAAAAAAGCCGGGAAGCTCTCCCTCAGGGAGGGCTTCCTTTGTTGATGAATACGTGCTCTGTGCGCTTGGAACTTGTTTTTGCAGCAGGATGAAGTAAGATAAAAAAGAAGTGTTTGTCTTTCATACATAGACGAAGAATGAAGTTTTTCTTAAAATAGATAAAGTGTAACAACACGAATAAATTTATGGAACTGCTGAGGGTGGGTGAACGCCTTGAAGATTTACGAAAAAGCACCGGCTAAAATCAACTTGATGCTCGACGTATTGCATAAACGGCCGGACGGCTACCACGAAGTCGAGATGATTATGACGATGGTTGATCTTGCCGATCGACTGGAAATGAGCGCCCTCCCGCGGGATACCATTATTATTTCGAGCCAGGCCGGATATATTCCGCTGGACGAGAAAAATTTGGCTTTTCAAGCCGCGAAGCTGGTCAAGGAAAGGTACCGGGTTGAATCCGGAGTATACATCCATTTAGATAAAAAGATTCCCGTTGCGGCGGGACTCGCCGGCGGCAGCAGCGATGCGGCAGCGACTCTGCGCGGCTTAAACCGGCTGTGGAAGCTTGGCATCTCCGATGAAGAACTGAAAGAGCTGGGCTCCGAGCTGGGCTCGGATGTACCGTTTTGCGTGACCGGGGGGACCGCGCTCGCCACCGGGCGGGGTGAGAAGCTTACCGTCCTGCCGAATCCGCCGCAATGTTGGGTGGTATTGGCCAAGCTGCCGATTAACGTGTCTACGGCTGAGGTTTACGGCCGTCTGCGCAGCGAGAAAATTACGGATCATCCTTCCGCGAGGCGAATGCAGGAAGCGCTGGAACACCATTCTTTTTCCGAGGTGTGCCAGGAACTCGGCAATGTGCTGGAGCGAGTCACGCTGGAGATGCATCCGGAGGTCGCCCATTTGAAAGAAACGATGATTCGGCTTGGAGCGGACGGCGTTCTTATGTCCGGCAGCGGGCCGACAGTATTTGGACTCGTGTCCAAAGAAGCCAAAGTAGCCCGTATTTATAACGGACTTCGGGGCTTTTGCAAAGAGGTATATGCGGTTCGTTTGCTGACTTAAGATTCTGCCTTGGACAAATCCGTACAAAAATGTTATATTTTCATTAAAATATTCGGATTTAGCGAGGGGTACTTCGTGAAAAAATTAAAGAGAAGCGCTCGTTTAGTGGAGATGACTCATTACCTGTTGTCCCGTCCGCATCAGTTGATCCCGTTGACCACTTTTGCCCAGCGGTACGGGGCGGCCAAATCCTCGATCAGCGAGGATCTCGCCATTATCAAGGAAGTTTTCGAGGAAGAGGGCATCGGCGAACTGCTTACACTGGCCGGTGCAGCCGGAGGCGTGAAGTATGTTCCTCAAATCGGACAGGAACAAGCAGAGCTCTTTGTTAGCGAGCTGTGCAAGAAGCTGGCCCAGCCGGACCGTATTTTGCCCGGAGGATATCTGTATATGTCCGACCTGCTCGGACAGCCCGGCCTGATGAACGAAGCGGGCAAGCTGTTTGCAACGGTTTTTGGGAAGCAGGAGATCGACTGCATCATGACGGTGGAGACAAAAGGGATTCCGCTCGCATACGCCACCGGCGCGGAGCTGAATCTGCCGGTTGTTCTGGTCCGCAGAGACCATCAGGTGACGGAAGGATCCGCGGTAAGCATCAACTACGTATCGGGTTCCCACAAGAGCTTGCATACGATGACCTTGTCCCGGCGGGCGCTTAAAGAGAAATCGCGCGTGCTCATCGTCGACGACTTCATGAAAGCCGGCGGAACGATTCAAGGCATGGTGGATTTGCTTACCGAGTTTAATGCTATGGTTGCCGGAGTCGGAGTACTGGTGGAGTCGGGAGAAATCGAATCGGAGCAGCGGCTGCTTCATGATTATGTGTCGCTGGCTAAGCTTCGGGCCGTCGATGCCAAAGGAAAAGAAATCTCCGTAGAACCTGGAAATTATTTTTCGAGATTTTGACAAGAAGAAGTTTGTCGATTTGAACACTAATCCGAAGGATTATCGACGAAACCTGTCGAAAAGCCTATTATATCAAAAAAATTCCTGTTTTTAAGCCAATTTGTTCTAGAAAAAAAAAGGATTTACGTTTGCTATGTGGAATATTACACCAAGTCTCTGATGGAAAAAGGTGGTGAACACATATGCAAATTACGGATGTAAGACTCCGCCGAGTCAGCTCTGAGGGCAGAATGAAAGCGATCGCATCCATTACCATCGATAACGAATTTGTTGTTCATGACATTCGCGTAATCGACGGCAACAATGGAATGTTTGTAGCTATGCCTAGCAAGCGCACACCGGACGGGGAGTTCCGGGATATCGCGCATCCGATTTCTTCCGGCACTCGCGAGAAGATTCAAGCCGCAGTATTGGCTGAATACGAACGCGCCGCCGACCAAGAAGAAGCTATTGAAGAAGGGGCGTAAGTCGAAGTTATTTTCAATTAATTGGGGTTTGAGAAAAGGGAGCCATGTGTCATGGCTCTCTTTTCTTTTTGCCCTAAATGAGATATATTCAGTAATGAGTTCAAGAGAAGGAGGCCGGGGCCTTGAAAAGATTAGCGATTGTTCTTGCCGCAGGTCAGGGGAAGCGCATGAAGTCCAAGCTTTACAAAGTGCTCCATCCTGTATGCGGTAAGCCGATGGTCGGACACGTTCTGAGCACGGTGAGGAAAGTAGGCTGCGAACGCAGCATCGTGGTTGTCGGCCACGGCGCGGAAGCGGTCCAATCTTATCTGGGAACATCGGTTGAATACGTGCTGCAGGAGCAGCAACTCGGAACCGGTCATGCGGTGCTGCAGGCAAGCTCGCTGGTTGGCCAGGAGGAAGGCATCACCATCGTCATTTGCGGCGATACTCCGCTGGTCACGGAAGAGACGCTTGAAGCGATGATCGATCTTCATTCCCGTAAAGGCGCGGCAGCTACCGTGCTTACAGCGAAGATGGACAATCCGAAAGGATATGGCCGGATTATTCGGGGGGAAGACGGTTCCGTGATACGGATTGTCGAGCAGAAAGATTGTTCACCCGAAGAGGACGCGGTTAACGAAATCAATACGGCAACGTATTGCTTTGATAATGCCAAGCTGTTCGCCGCGTTGTCCAAGGTTACCAATAACAATGCCCAGCAGGAGTACTATCTGACCGACGTGATCGGGATCTTGGTACAGGAGAATGAAATTGTGGAAGGTTACGTGACGAAAGACTATACCGAGTCAATTGGCGTTAACGACCGTGTGGCTCTTTCCGAAGCCGAAGCGTTTATGCGGGAGAGAATTATCCGCAAGCACATGTTGGATGGCGTAACCGTGATTGACCCGAGTTCAACGTACATCGGAGCGGATGTCGTCATTGGCGCCGATACGGTCATTTACCCGGGAACCGTATTATCTGGTCGGACCGTCATCGGTGAAGATTGCGTGATCGGACCGTCCGCGGAAATCGAAAACAGCGTGATCGAAAACGGCGCGAAGGTCAAACATTCGGTTCTCAGCCAGGCAGAAGTTGGCAAGAACTCGGCGGTTGGGCCTTTCGCTTATTTGCGTCCGGGGGCCAAACTCGGAGAGGACGTCAAGGTCGGCGATTTCGTAGAAATCAAAAACGCTTCCCTGGGCGACGGCTCCAAGGTGTCGCACCTCAGCTATGTCGGCGACGCTCAAGTGGGCAAGAACGTGAATATCGGTTGTGGCGCGATTACCGTCAACTACGATGGTTATAATAAGTCTATTACTGAAATCGGGGACGATGCGTTTATCGGCAGCAATGTCAACTTGATAGCGCCGGTAAAAGTAGGTAAGGGCGCTTTTATCGTGGCCGGCTCGACGATCACCCATTCCGTGCCGGACAACGATTTGGCGATCGCCCGGAATCGGCAGGAGAATAAATCGGGATATGCCGAGAAAATCCGTGCCCGGGCCAAAGCCAAGAAGGAAAGAAATCAGGAGTCTTAAATTTTTTACTCGAAAACGAAATTATTATTGTGGCGGATGTTGCGGAATCAGGATGCAGTGGTTCATTTAATATCGGGGCGGGCCAAAATCATGGATTTCAGCTTGCGGTTTTGGCCGTCTACACAGCACGGAGGGTTTTAATTTTATGACTTATTGTGATTCTAAATTAAAGATATTCACCTGTAACTCCAATCCCCAATTGGCTCATCAAATTGCCGACTACATCGGGATTCCTATGGGAGATTCGGAGACGACAAGCTTCAGCGACGGCGAAATTCAAGTGAAGCTGTCCGAGAGCGTTCGCGGCTGCCATGTGTACATCGTACAATCCACAAGCGCGCCGGTTAACGACAACCTGATGGAGCTTCTTGTTATGGTGGATGCTTTGAAACGGGCTTCGGCCAAAAGCATCAATGTCGTTATCCCTTATTACGGCTACGCCCGTCAAGACCGGAAGGCGCGTTCGCGCGACCCGATTACGGCCAAGCTGGTCGCCAATCTGATCGAGAAAGCCGGCGCTCACCGCGTGATTACGATGGATTTGCATGCCATGCAGATCCAGGGCTTCTTCGATATTCCGGTGGATCATATGCTCGGCGTGCCGATTTTGGCCCAATATTTCCGCTCGAAGCATATTCAGAATCCGGTTGTCGTATCGCCTGACCACGGCGGTGTGGTTCGCGCCCGCAAACTGGCCGACTTCCTGAACGCGCCGCTGGCGATCATCGACAAGCGCCGTCCGGAACCGAACGTCAGCGAAGTCATGAACATCATCGGGCATATCGAAGGCAAAACGGCGATCCTTATCGACGACATCATCGATACCGCCGGTACGATTGTACTTGGGGCCAACGCCCTCAAAGAAGGCGGCGCTGAAGAGGTGTATGCGTGCTGTACGCACCCGGTTTTGTCCGGCCCGGCCATGGAACGTCTGGAAAACTCTCCGCTGAAGGAAGTTATCGTTACCGACACCATCCCGATCAAGCATCCGAATCCATCCAGCAAGCTGAAGGTACTGTCGGTTGCTCCGCTGATGGGCGAAGCGATTATCCGCGTGCATGAAGAGCTCTCGATCAGCAAGCTGTTCGAGATCGAATAGATTCCGATTCAACTGCCACAAAGGGGTTGCACTCTCCCGCTCGGGACGTGCAACCCCTATCGGTGCATAAGGGCGCATTCCCTTTGAGGAAAGTCGGATGCAATGCTGCGAAAAGGGATGAATGGGGGCCGTGTAGGCTGGCTTAGCCTGGCTATCGGGTTGGTTATCGGATTCCCGGATTCAATTGAACCTTCATCAAGGAAATCCATCTTAGTCTCAGTTTCTGTCGGAACTAACCGGAATTTCTCCCGTTAAATTGGCCTTTTGGTGGGATTTCATCGAATTAATGGAAAAAGTCCATCTAATTCAGCCATATTTCACGAACTACCGGCATAAGAGCTAAATTAGCAGGAGGATTTCCAACTAATTGTTTGGAAACGGCGGATGGCGGGAAATTAACGGGAGGTTCTCCAGTTAGTCGCCTAGCAAAGTTGGAAGGTGCGAATTAGCAACGGGACTTTTTCCGGTTAACGGAGAGTAGCGCGACTGTGTCCAATTAACATTCTATTTAATGTCTGCATTAGCTGCATTTTTGGAGGTATTTGACCAATGAAATGGATCGTAGGCCTCGGAAATCCGGGGTCCAAATATGAGAAAACAAGGCATAACATCGGCTTCATGGCGATCGATGCGCTTGCCAAGCGGCACGGGATCGACGTGAAACAGAGCAAGTGCAAAGCGCTTATCGGGGAAGGGATGCTGCCCGGGGGCAAAGTGGCGCTGATCAAGCCGATGACGTTTATGAATTTGTCCGGGGAGGCCGTCAGGGCTTTTATGGACTATTACAAGGTCAGTTTGGAGGATATGATCGTCGTGTATGACGATCTCGATACCGAGACCGGACGCAACCGTCTGCGCTATCAAGGCAGCGCCGGCGGGCACAACGGAATCAAATCGATCATCCAGCATACCGGCACCCAATCGTTTAACCGGATTCGCATGGGGATCTCTCGCCCGGAGCCGGGTTTTGCGGTCGTGGACTATGTTCTGTCCGGCTTTGCCAAAAAGGACGCTCCGCTGCTGCAAAATTCGATTGAAGCGGCGTGCGATGCGCTGGAGTACAGCATGGACCACACTTTTGAGCAAACGATGGCCAAGTTCAACGGGTAATGCGCGGATGCTTTTTCTCATTGGGAGCCGAAGTACAAACGCCGATAATAAATCATCACTGAGGGGTTAGGCTAGAATGCCGTAAATTGGGGCATACTGGCAGACATAATGATTCTTCAGGAGGCATATAGATGGCTATAAATTATGTGTGTCGGCACTGTCGTACGTTTATTGGTAGAATAGAGGCTCCTCATGTATCCGAGGAGCAGCTGGGCTTCCATTCCTTGACCCCCGATGAGCGTAGAGATATAATAGCGTATGATTCGAACGGAGAAATGACGGTTCGTGTTACATGCGATTATTGCAGGGAAGCCATCGAGAACAACCCTGAGCTGACGCTGCTCGCCAATCCTTTGCAATGATCCGTACATTCACGTTGAATTTTTTAGGAAACTTACACCGATTTTGAGCGGTTATAGAGCCTTGGCACGATTGCTGAGGCTCCTTTTTGGTTCGGGCAGCAGACCTGAACAAGCTGTTCGTCAGATATAGATTTAATAAGCAATAAGAGAGGTGCCTCACTTGTTACAAGCACTTATTCAGGCTTTTTCCAAAGATTCCGATTTCGCCTCCATGGTGGCTGGCGTTCAATCCGGAATGAAGGAACAGTTGATCTCGGGACTATCGGGCTCATCCAGACAGGTGATGCTCGCCGCATTGCATCGGGAAACGGATCGCCCGTTGCTGGTGGTTACCCATAACATGTTTTCGGCCCAGAAAATATACGAAGATTTGCAGGAAGCGCTGTCATCGGATGAGGTATTGTTATATCCGGCCAATGAGCTGGTTGCCGCCGAATCGGCCGTATCGAGTCCGGAGACGCTGGCGCAAAGAATTGAGGTGCTGCTGCAGTGCTCACAAGAATTCCGGGGCATTGTGGTTGTGCCTTATTCCGGCGTCCGCCGATATATTCCAACCCCGCAGGCTATGTCCGGTGTGGGATTGTCGATCAAGCTTGGCGGAACGCTTCAACTGGAGGATTTCCTGCAAAGAATGATCGAGCTCGGGTACGAGCGGGTAGAACGGGTAGAGTCACGCGGAGAAATGAGCCTTCGCGGGGGAATCATCGATTTTTATCCGCTAACGGCGTCAATGGCGTACCGGGTGGAGCTGTTCGACGATGAGATAGACTCTATTCGGACCTTCGATCCGGCGGATCAACGCTCGGTGGATCAGATCAAAGAGGTTTTCGTGCCGCCGTGCAAAGAGCTGATCGCTTCCAGAGACCGGCTTGAAGCCGCGGCCCAGGCTGCAGCCGACCGGCTGGAGCAGCAGCTCGAGAAAATGAGTGACCGTCAGGCGAAAATCCGGCTGCGCGAAGAAATCTCGAGAGAAATTGAGCTGCTTCGGGAGCATGTGTATTTTCCGGAAATCTATAAATATATTTCTCTGATCTATCCCGAGAGAAAGATGCTGTACGACTACATGCCCAAGAATACGCTGCTAGTTCTCGACGAGCCGGCTAGACTGCTGGAGACGGCCAAACAGTTGGAACGCGATGAAGCGGAATGGAATCTCCATTTATTCCAGAACGGCAAAAGCCTCCCCGAGCTTCCGCTGGCTGTTGAGGCAGACCATGTGCTGTACCACCGTCCGTTCCAGACCTTGTTTCTGTCGTTGTTCCTCCGTCAGGTGCCGCATACCCAGCCGCAGAACATCCTGAATTTCGTCAGCCGGTCGATGCAGGATTTCCATGGCCAGATGAACGTGCTGAAGGCTGAGATGGAACGCTGGAAGAAGAGCGGAGCGAACGTCATTATGCTCGCGAGCGGTGAAGAGCGCATGGACCGCATACGGCGGGTGCTGATGGATTACGGCATCGATGAGCCGCAGCTGCTGCAGGGCAACCTGCAGTCCGGATTTGAGCTGCCTTCGGTGCATCTGGTGGTCATTACCGAAGGGGAAATGTTCTCTCAGAAACAGCGTAAAGCCCGTAAAGTCGGCAAGAGCATGGACAACGCTGAACGGATCAAAAGCTACACCGAGCTCAAAATCGGCGATTATGTCGTTCACCAGAATCACGGGATCGGCAAATATCTTGGCATCGGAACGCTGGAGGTCAGCGGAATTCACCGGGATTATATGCATATCCTCTACGCGGGGGGCGATAAGCTGTCGGTGCCGATCGAACAGATCGATATGATCCAGAAATACGTCGGCTCCGAAGACAAAGAGCCGAAGATTTACAAGCTGGGCGGCAATGAATGGACCCGGGTCAAAAATAAAGTCCGTTCCTCCGTGCAGGACATCGCCGATGATTTGATCAAGCTGTATGCCGAGCGCCAAGCGGCGCCGGGCTTCGGGTTTGAAAAGGATACGCCGGAACAGCAGGAATTCGAAGGGATGTTCCCTTACGAGGAGACGCGGGATCAGCTTAGGGCCATTGAAGAAATCAAGAAAGACATGGAAAAAAGCCGTCCGATGGACCGTCTGCTGTGCGGCGACGTTGGATATGGCAAGACGGAAGTGGCGATACGCGCGGCGTTCAAAGCTGCGATTGAAGGCAAACAGGTTGCTGTCCTTGTGCCGACTACGATTTTGGCGCAGCAGCATTATGAGACGTTCCGGGAACGTTTTGCCGGATATCCGATCAATATTCAGTCCCTCAGCCGTTTTCGCAGCCGCAAGGAGCAAAATGAGACGATTAAGGGCGTCCGGCAGGGAACGGTGGATATCGTTATCGGGACCCACCGGCTGCTGTCCCAGGATCTCGTGTTCAAGGACTTAGGGTTGTTGATCGTCGATGAAGAGCAGCGGTTTGGCGTTACGCATAAAGAAAAGCTGAAAAAGCTCAAAACGAATGTGGACGTCCTGACGCTGACGGCGACGCCAATCCCGAGAACGCTGCATATGTCGATGCTTGGGGTGCGGGACTTGTCCGTCATCGAGACGCCGCCAGAGAACCGCTTTCCGGTCCAAACTTATGTAGTGGAGCATAGCCAGGCTTTGACCCGCGAGGCGGTTGAACGGGAAATGGCCCGGGGCGGACAAATTTATTATCTGTACAATCGCGTGCAGGGGATTCAGGAAATGGCGGCGCAAATTTCCATGCTGGTGCCGGATGCGCGGGTAGCCGTAGGGCACGGGCAGATGTCGGAGCAGGAGCTCGAGAAGACGATTCTCGACTTCCTCGACGGAGAATACGACGTGCTGGTCAGCACGAGCATTATCGAGACCGGGGTCGATATCCCGAACGTCAACACGCTGATTGTGCATGACGCAGACAAGATGGGGCTTTCTCAGCTGTATCAGCTGCGCGGCCGCGTAGGCCGGTCCAACCGGATTGCGTATGCGTATTTTACCTACCAGCGGGATAAGTCCCTGACGGAAGTTGCGGAGAAACGTTTGCAATCGATCAAAGAATTTACGGAGCTCGGGTCCGGCTTCAAAATCGCGATGCGCGACCTGTCGATCCGCGGTGCGGGCAATCTGCTCGGCGCCGAGCAGCACGGTTTTATCGCTTCCGTAGGTTTTGATTTGTATTCGCAAATGCTCGCCGAGGAAATCCAAAAACGCAAGGTTTCGATGCTGGGAGAAGAGGTTTCCGTCGAATCCGCGTGGAACACTTCAATCGATCTTGGTATTGATGCCTATTTACCATCCGATTATATTTATGATAGTATTCAGAAGATTGAGATTTACAAGAAAACGGCGTCTGTTTCTTCCTTCGAAGACGTCTCGGAGCTGGAGGACGAGCTGCTTGACCGGTTCGGGGAATTGCCGGAAGCCGTTCAAAACCTGCTTTCTGTCGCCAAAGTGAAGCTTTACGGCAAGCAATACGGCATCGAATCGATCATTCTGCGCGGAGAAGAAGTCACCATCAAGTTCTACGAAGGGCGCGAGAAGGTAGTCGTACCGACTAGGCTTGCCGAAGTTGGCAATCTGTTCGGAAGACGTGTACAATTTAACCAAGGATCGGGTATGCTGATCCGGATCAAAACCAAGGGAATGGACGACAAAGAGTTGATGGGCCTGTTGGAACAATTTCTGGATGCCCTGAAGGACTCGTTCAAAGCGAAAGGGGAACTACAAAATGTTTCAAAGTAAAGGGCGTTCTTGGAAAACGCTGCTCATTGCCCTCGTGGCAGTAATGTCAATTTCCGTGATGGCGGGCTGCGGCAAGAAAGACGATAATCAAGCGGCCGGCGGCAAGGATACGAGCAAAGTCATCGCCACTTACGACGGCGGGGAAATCACGGAGAACGAGTTTGACCGGGAGCAACGCATCGTCCTGGCGCTTCAACCGCAAATGGAGCAGTACATGCAAATGGACGATTTCCGCGACTATCTGATCAAACAGGAAATCGCTTATGAATATCTGGAAACCAAAACGGACGATAAAGCCAAGGAAGCCGGTAAGAAAAAGGCAGAGGATCAATTCGAAACCATGAAAACTTCGATGGGCGCCGATTCGTTCAAGCAAATGCTCGACACGCAAAAGATCACCGAAGATGAATTCAAAAACTACATGGTTCGCGTTTATACCGTCATGGAAAGCGAACTCGCAAAAGTGACCGACGATGAAGTGCAGAAGGAATTCGACGCAACCAAATCGGATTACACCGTCGCCTCGGTACGCCATATTCTGATCGGTCTGACCGATTCCGCAGGCAAAACGCGCACACCGGAGGATGCCCTCAAATTGGCCAAGGATATTAAATCCAGATTGGACAAGGGTGAAGATTTTGCGACTTTGGCCAAGCAATACAGCGATGATACCGGCTCGAAAGACAACGGCGGCCTGTATGCCGATACCGAAGTCAGCCAATGGGTGGATGCGTTCAAGAATGCGGCTCTGACCCAACCCGTCAACAAGATCGGCGATCCGGTGGAAACTGAATACGGATATCACATTATCCGCGTGGAAAAACGGACCGAGAAAAAGTTCGAGGACCTGACGCAAGACCAAAAGGATACGATTAAAACGACCATTGCTTCCGGCAAATTGGACGAGTTCATGTCCGGCGACCTGGAGAAGAAAATCATCAAGAAAATCGAATTGCCTAAAGTCGAAAATAAAGCCGGGAACAGCGGCGGAACCTCCGGTAATGGCACTAATGCAGGGACGAACGCAGGCACTAACGCAGGTACCAATTCCGGAACCAATGCAGGTACCGATAAGAGCGGCAGCAACAGCACAGGCAACAGCAGCTCGAACGGTACCACCAAATAACGGGAATTCTTTTCCGGGATGCTAAAACAGCAGCAGCGCGATCCGTCGTGCTGCTGTTTTGCTCCCTTATGCATATGAAGGATTTAAAAAACATGGGTTCATTTGATGAATAAGGTGCTGGGAAGGGATAAATACTATGACCAGAATTAAGGGTTACTAAATCCCTCCATTCCGAACAACCTGTCCGAAAGCCGATCTTGGGAAGGCTCGGGATGTCAATCGTCTGCGCTGAGCAGGCTTTGCATAAGAAGGCAATCCAGCACCTGAAGGGATATTTAAATTATTTAAACAGTAGTTCAAAACATCTTAAGAAAGCGGGGCAACAAGTGAAATGAAAGCTACTGGTATTGTACGCCGTATCGATGATCTTGGCCGTGTTGTAATTCCTAAAGAAATCCGCCGTACTTTGCGGATCCGGGAAGGCGACCCACTCGAAATTTTCGTTGACCGGGACGGGGAAGTGATTCTGAAGAAGTATTCTCCGATCGGCGAATTGGGCGATTTCGCCAAGGAATATGCCGAATCTTTATATGAAAGCACCGGGCATGTCACCATTATTTCCGACCGCGATACCTTGATCGCCGTGGCCGGGGCATCCAAGAAGGAGTACCTCGACAAACAGGTCAGCTCTTTGCTCGAAAGCAGTATGGACGGCCGTAAAATCATCAAGGAAACCGAGACAGGCATGTACGAGATCAGCAAGGATCACGCAGAGCAGATTTCTTCGTTCGTCATCGCTCCGATCATTACGGGCGGCGACCCGATCGGTACGGTGTTGCTGTTGAACAAAGACGAATCGGTGAAAATGTCCGATCTCGAGTCGAAGATGGCCGAGACGGCAGCAGGTTTTCTCGGTAAACAAATGGAGCAGTAGACGCGGGGCACGAAGCTTTCGCGCAACCTCAACTTACACATTTCTGCAGCCTGCGGGGGGCCAAGCCGTCTCCCGAGGCAAAGAATGTGTAAGTTTTTTTGTTTTCGTCCTCTTTTTCGTCTTATAATGGAACCTGCGGGCAAGACCATTTTACGACGAAAAGTAGGTAACCATGGAAGAGCCGAACGATAACTTGTCTTCGAAGCTGCTGAGGGGCGCCGCCGTTTTGAGTATAGCGGCGCTGCTGACCAAGCTGCTGGGCATGCTGCAGAAGATACCGCTGCAAAATATCGGGGGAGACGGCGTTTTTGGCATTTACAATACCGTCTACCCTTTTTATACGATTATCATTACGTTGGCAACCGCCGGATTTCAGGCGGCTATCGCCAAATTCACCGCCGAGCGGCATGTCCGGGGGCGGGAAGACGAACAGCGCGAGGTGCTGCGTCTGATGATGCTTGTGATGGCCGCTTTGGGTTTTGCGGCTTGCGTATTTATGTACATGGGCGCCCCGTGGATCTCGCAGGCCATCGGCAGCAGCCAGTTGGTCCCTGCCTTGCGCAGCGCGGCTCCGGCGCTGCTGTTCTTTCCGTTCAGCTCCGCGCTGCGCGGGTATTTTCAAGGCCTGCAGGATATGAAGCCGACGGCGGTTTCACAGGTGATTGAGCAGGCCGTCCGAGTAACGGTGATGATCATCCTGCTGCTTTATCTCAGTGGCCTGGCTTCACCGGACCCGGCGCTTGCCGGGGGTGCGCTGGCGGGATCTTCCGCGGGGGCGGCCGGAGGGTTTATCGTGATGCTGCTGTATTGGCGGAGATACCGTAGACAGGCCGGCCGTCGGGGAGGCATCGTTAACGGAGTCGAGAAGAACGGCGGAACGTCCAAACTCGTGCTGTTGCGAGCTGTTTTGAAGTATGCCGTGCCGATCTGCCTAGCCTCGCTGGCCGTGCCGTTGATCAGCCTGGTGGACACCTTTACGCTGCCCCGCCTGCTGGCTGACAAAGGGGACGAGCTTCGGATTATGGCCGAAGTGGGCGTTTACAATCGGGGTATTCCGCTGGTGCAACTCGTGACAATGCTGGCGTCCTCCTTGTCGGTGCTGTTTATTCCGGCGATGGCGGAGTTGAACGTCAAAGGCGACGCGGAGGGAATCCGCCGGCATACCCGGATGGCGCTGCGCTGGTTTTGGCTGATCGGACTGGCCTCCTCGGTGGGGTTGGCCCTGCTTGCTGAGCCGATCAACGTCATGCTGTACGAGGATCGGCTTGGCAGCGGCACGATGGCCTGGATCGCCTGGACGGCGGCCCCGGGCGCGCTTGTCGCCGTGACGGCGGCGCTGCTGCAGGGCCTCGGCGCCGTCCGCGCCCCGGCGCTGCACCTGCTCGCCGCCGCGCTGCTCAAAACGGCGCTGAACGCGCTGCTCGTGCCGCAGCTTGGCATCGCCGGCGCCGCCATTGCCGGCATCGCCGCCTACAGCGCAGCAGCAGCGCTCAACCTCGTGCTGCTGCTGCGCCGCGCGGGGCTGCGTCCGCGCCTGCGGGACGCGCTGCTGCGGCCCGCCACGGCCGCCCTGGCGATGGCGGCCGCCGTCGGCGCGCTGCGCCTTGCCGCCGCCGTGCTGCCGTCCGGCCGCGCGATCGCCGCGGCCGTGAGCCTGCTCGGCGTGCTGCTCGGCGCAGCCGTATTCGCGGCCGCCGTGCTGCGGACGCGACTGCTCACCGCGGCAGAGCTCGAGGCGCTGCCGCGGGTGGGGCCGAAGCTGCTGAAGGCGCTTCGGAAGCTGCGGCTGCTGCGGTAGCGCCATACGCGGCGCATCCGCTTTGAGGCGGGCCGCATCGCGTTCGCGGCCGGCCGCCAACCGGCCTGTTTTACGCGGTTTTCGGCCTTGAGGATTTCGTAATCCGCCCCAACAAGTGGTATAGTAAGGTACATGCCAGACGACAGGAGTGTGAATGAGGAAGATGAGCGCAATTCTTACGGTGGTAGGTCTCGGCTCGGGAGATCCCGACCGGCTGACGTTAGGAAGCCTAAGACGCCTGCAGGAAGCCGCTGAACGGTTCGTGCGCACCAAGGATCATCCGGTGGTGAATTGGCTGGAGGGAACCGGCATATCTTTTGTCTCGTTTGACGAGGTGTACGAGGCCAAAGACGATTTTCCTTCCGTCTACGAAGAAATTTCGGCGCGCCTTCTGGACCGGGCCAAAGCAGCTGCGGACGGTCAGGAAATCGTATACGCCGTTCCCGGTCATCCGATGGTCGCCGAGGCGACGGTCAAGCTGCTTCGCGAACGTGCTCCGCAGGAGGGAATCACCCTGAATGTGATCGGGGGAGAGAGCTTCCTGGACGAAGCTTTTGTGCGGCTGGGCTTTGACCCCATCGAAGGCTTCCAGCTCCTGGACGCTTCCGATTTGTCCGGAGGACGTATAGACCCGAGGCTGCATACGTTGATCGGTCAGGTATATGATGCGTTTACCGCCTCTGAAGTGAAGCTGAGCTTGATGGACATCTACCCCGACGACTATGAAGTCGTTGTTGGACATGCCCTTGGTGTGGAGGGACGGGAGCGGATCGCCAGAGTACCGCTGTTCGAGCTCGATCGGGATCCGGATTTCGGCAATCTGTCGCTGGTCTACGTACCGGCAAGCAGCGAGGACTTACTGCGTATTCGCAGCTTCCAGCGCCTCCACGAAATCGTAACGATTTTGCGCAGTCCGGGCGGCTGCCCTTGGGACCGGGAGCAGACCCACGAATCACTCCGTAAACACCTCATAGAAGAGACCTATGAGGTCATTGAGACGATCGATGAGGACGACCCGGATCATATGCGCGAAGAGCTCGGCGACCTGCTGTTACAAATTATGCTTCATTCCCAGATGGAAGAGGAAATGGGCGCCTTCAACGTCTATGATGTCATTCAGGGACTCAATGAGAAGCTGCTGTACCGTCATCCTCATGTATTTGGCAATTTGAACGCGGAGGATGCCGAGGCGGCGCTGAACAACTGGGAAGCCATGAAGGCGGAAGAGAAGCGCCGAAAGGGCATTGAACCCCAGAAACTGTCGGCGCTGGACGGGGTTCCGCGGGATTTGCCTGCGCTCATGAAGGCTTACAAGTTGCAGAAAAAAGCGGCGAAAGCCGGATTCGACTGGGAATCGATCGACGGAGTCTGGAGCAAGCTGGAGGAGGAAATCGCCGAGCTGAAGAAAGCGGTGGAAGACGGCGAAGGTCCGGCCGATCAGGCGCTGGAGCTGGGGGATGTCCTGTTCTCCGTCGTGAACGCGGCTCGCTTTATCGGGGCTGACCCTGAGGAGGCTTTATCGCGGACGATGACCAAATTCACCCGACGTTTTCATTATGTCGAGCAAAGGCTGAAAGAACTCGGCAAATCGACAGAATTCAGCAGCTTATCCGAAATGGATGCACTATGGGAAGAAGCTAAGTCGAAAGAACGGGAATGATGGGAGAAAAGGCCTAAATTTCGGTTTTTTTGCGAAAAAATCAAAAAAAAGTTTCCCTTCCCGGAAGGATTTTCAAAGAAAAGCAAGAATACTCATACAAAGATAATCGCACGGCTTATCGGGCTAAATGCCTGTAGTGCCGTGGTATCATCTATTTTCTTAATTATTGGGAGGCATTATTGATGAACAAAACAGATCTGATCAACAACATTTCCAGCAAAAGCGGTTTGACTAAGAAAGACGTTGAATCTGTTCTTAACGGATTCCTCGGTGAAATCACCGACGCTCTCGCTGGCGGAGACAAAGTACAATTGATCGGCTTCGGTACGTTCGAAACCCGCAAACGCTCCGGCCGTACGGGCCGTAACCCGCAAACCGGCAAAACGATCGAAATCCCGGCATCCAATGTTCCGGCATTTAAAGCGGGCAACAAACTTAAAGAAGCTGTAAAATAATGCGTCTTGATAAATTCCTTAAGGTGTCACGGTTGATTAAGCGGCGCACGGTAGCGAAGGATGTCTCCGAACAAGGAAGAGTCCTGATTAACGGGCGCGAATCCAAACCGAGCAGTACTGTGAAGGTGGGCGACGAGATTACCGTTCAATTCGGCCAAAAGCTGGTGACGGTGCGCGTTGAACGTCTCGCGGAGACGACTCGCAAGGATGAAGCTGCCACCATGTATACCTTGGTGAAGGAAGAGCCAATCGCGAAGGATACCGGTCTGGACTGGTCCTGAAAACACGAGAGGCTAAAGGCATGTCCCCGTCATGTTGACGGGGCATGCCTTTTTCACTCGATGCAAACTAAAGAAGTGTAAGAAATGTCTCAAACCAAACCACTTATTAATGGTAAAATAAGTTATATCAGTTTTACTTAACCCTAATTCCACTCACATTTGCTTATCGTAAGCACCTCTAATTGACGTCTAGGGACGAAATGAATCAATGCTCCATAGAAAACACCTCTGATCCAACAAACACTCTTAATGCTTCTATGATCACATCCCGGATTTACTCCATCTCACCGTTTAACGTTGTTTTGTACGAAAGCCATGTTATGCCGAGTTATTGATCCAAGTTTATGTTAAATGGAAATGTAACCGCTTTATTTGTGAAATTATTCACAATACCTTCACTCATCATTTGCTTATAGCGCCATATTGATAAACAAACGTAATCATACAAGGATGATCGCTGATGAAACAGTTAATTCGTAAGCTGTATTTTCGCGGAGAGCTATCCAATGATGAAATCGTCTATCTGCTGGAGCATCTTGATACCGAGTCCCGGAACGAGCTGTATCAATATGCCCATATGAAGCGAATGCAAAAGTATGGAGATCAAGTATATCTCCGCGGCTTGATTGAATTTTCCAGCTGCTGCAAACAGAACTGCCTGTACTGCGGACTTCGGGCGGGCAACCGCGTAGCCAAGCGGTACCGTCTGAAACCCCAGCAGATTCTTGATTGCTGCCAGGAAGGGTACAACCTGGGGTTCCGTACCTTCGTTCTGCAGAGCGGGGAAGATTTTTGGTATACGGAGGACATTCTGGCGGAGCTGATCGAAACGATCAAAGCCCGTTTTCCGGATACCGCGGTCACTTTATCGATCGGCGAAAGGGACGAGAAAACCTACAGAAGGTTGTACGAAGCAGGTGCGGATCGTTTTTTAATGCGTCATGAAACCGCTTCCGAACGCTTGTACCAATCGCTCCATCCTTCCATGTCTTTCGAGAATCGCCGGAACTGCATCAGCCTCCTGCAGGAGATAGGTTACCAGATAGGGGCCGGATTTATGGTTGGCCTGCCTGGACAGACCGCTTGGGATTTGGCGGAGGACCTCTGGTATTTAAAAGCACTCCAGCCGGACATGATCGGCATCGGCCCATTTATTCCACATCGCAATACTCCGCTGAAATATGCGAAAGCCGGTACGATTGAAGATACATTGGTGATGGTAGCGTTAACCCGATTGTTTATGCCGGACGCGCTGATTCCCGCCACGACTGCACTGGCCACTCTGAGCCCAACCGGGCGAGAGATGGCTTTAAAGGTAGGCGCAAACGTGGTCATGCCGAACTTGTCACCCGTAGCTGTTCGTAAGAAATATGCGCTCTATGAAAACAAGGTGTGTACCGGCGAAGAGTCGGCGCAGTGCCTTGGTTGTCTGGGGCTTCGCATAAGAGCGGCCGGCTTTTCCGTGGATATGGGAAGGGGGGATAGTCTGAAATCACTGTCTGCCAAACCAATGGAAGTATAGTTCCAGCGCTACCCAAATGTGAAATATTTCTCAAATAAAACGTAGAGGAGAAAGGACGCATGAGTATACTTACCAAAACGAACGAGCTGGGATTCTTCGAAATCCGGCTGGAGTCCATCGGCGGTCTCGGGGCCAATCTTGCCGGGAAAATGATGGCGGAATCCGGGGTACTGGGACTTGGGCTAAACGGAGCGAATTTCTCGTCTTATGGCTCGGAGAAGAAAGGCTCGCCGGTCAAAAGCTTTGTCCGCTTTTGCGAATCGGATGTGCCCATTCACGACCATAGCCCGATTGAACAGCCGGACGTAATCGGGCTGTTCCACGAAGCGCTGCACAAAACGGTCAACGTTCTTAGCGGTTTGAAGCCGGACGGGGTGCTATTGGTCAATTCCACCCGTGATTTCGAGGAAATCCGCCGCGACTTGAAATTCCCTTACGGGACGCTCGCGGTCATTGATGCCATGGGCATCGCGATCGACGAACATACCAAGGTAAACACCTCGATGCTGGGCGCGCTATTCCGGATATGCGATTTCCTCGACCCGGAATCGATGCGCGAAGTCATCAGACATACGTTCCAGAAGAAGTACCCGCAGCTTGTCGAGCCCAATTTGCGCACGTTTGACCGGGGCTACCAGGAAGTGAAGTTCCAGACGATCGAAGCGCCGGCAGGTGCCGTGGCTAGCTTTGAACGGGAAAAGCCTCAGCTTGGTTATGAAACGCAGGAAATGGGAGGCGTGATCAAGACGCAGGGCAACAGCTTACTGAAGGATCTCAGCGGCTCGCGCCAAGGCTTTTTACCCGAACTGAACATGGAGTCCTGTATTCACTGCGCCAACTGCGACGCGATTTGTCCCGACCTTTGTTTCGTATGGGAATCCGGCGAGGACAAAAAGGGACGGCAGCAGATGTTTCTGCGCGGCATCGATTATCAATATTGCAAAGGCTGCCTGAAATGCGTGGAGGTTTGCCCGACGGGATCGCTGTCCGTTCGCCGGGAAGAGCTTGGGTATGCCGACAGCCACCGCGTGGCCCACGTTTTTAATTAAGCAGAAGGAGGACAATTGCTATGTCAATAACGGAAGAAAAAATGACGGCCTTGGCGGCGGCCGAGCAAGTGGTTGCGTTTGAATCCGGCAACGAAGCGGCAGCCATGGCTGCCACGCATATCAACTATCATATCATGGGGTATTTTCCGATTACGCCGTCTACCGAAGTGGCGCAAATTCTGGATCAGAAGAAATCGCAGGGGCTGCATGATATCAAGCTGATCGCGGCCGACGGCGAACACGGCTCGGCGGGGATCTGCTACGGCGCTGCGATCAGCGGCGCGCGGGTCATCAATGCCACGAGCGCCAACGGCTTCATGTATATGATTGAGCAGCTGCCGGTGCAGTCGGGCACGCGGTTCCCGATGGTGCTGAATCTCGTCACCCGGGCGATCAGCGGTCCGTTGGATATCCGCGGCGACCACTCCGACCTGTATTACGCGCTGAACACGGGCTGGCTGATCTTGACGGCGAGCACGCCGCAGGCCGTATACGACATGAACATCATTGCGCTGAAGCTGTCCGAGCATGCCGATGTCCGTCTGCCGGTCATCGTCGCCTACGACGGCTTTTTCACCTCGCATCAAAAACGGAAGCTCAGTTATTTTACCGACGGCAAGACGGTTCGCGCATTCGTTGGCGAGACGCCGCCGGCCGGGTTCGACAATGTCATCGACCCCGCCAACCCCATCACCGTAGGGGCTCATATGAACGGCGAGGACCTGACGAACAACCACTATCAATTGTCTCTCGCGCATGAGCGCGCCGCCGAAGTGTACAAAGAGGTTGCGGACGAATACGGACGACTCTCGGGCCGCCAATATCCGACGCTTGAACTGTACCGGATGGAGGACGCCGAAGTCGCGTTGTTCCTGCTCAATTCCGCGGCCGAATCGGCCAAGGCTATCGTCGACAAGCTGCGGGCTGAAGGGATTAAAGCCGGGCTTGTCCGTCCAAACATCATCCGTCCGTTCCCGGCGGAAGAGCTGCGTGCTGCGCTAAAGAACGTCAAAGCCTTACTGGTGGGCGAACGGGCCGATTCCTACGGCGCCCAAGGCGGCAATATGACGCATGAGGTGCGTTCTGCGCTGAAGCTTGACCCGGATAATGAAACCATCGTGCTTTCGCGGGTGTTCGGCCTAGGCGGGAAAGACTTTTACCCGGACGATGCCGAGGCCTTTTTCCGTCTGGCTATCGAAGCCACGGAGAAGGGTAAAGCGGAGGTTCCGTTCGATTACTTCGGACAGGAGCCGGGAGATCCGGAGAATCAATTGAAGCCGGTAATGTCTCCGCAACACGGCGACGTATTTAATACCGGCCTGATCCAGATTACACCGGATGAAGCTACCGGTAAGCTGAAGGTGAAGCTGCCGCCGCTTCGCAGCCTGACCGTGAAGCCGAAACGGCTTGCTCCGGGGCACGGCGCGTGTCCGGGCTGCAGCGCCATCACGTCGCTTGAACTGTTTTATAAAGGCATTGAAGGCGACGTCGTGACTCTGTTCCAAACCGGATGCTCTTATGTAGTTACCGCCGGATATCCTTTTACTTCGCATAAACAGACCTTTATCCACAACTTGTTCCAAAACGGGGCGGCTACGGTCTCGGGCGTTGTGGAGGCATTCTGGGAACGCAAACGCCGCGGCGAGATCGATGTGTCCGATAACGTCACCTTCATCATGGTTACGGGTGACGGAGGGATGGATATCGGGATGGGGCCGGCGATCGGCGCAGCCCTGCGCAATCATAAGATGATCATTCTGGAATACGACAACGAAGGGTACATGAATACGGGTTCCCAGCTCTCCTATTCGACACCGCTCGGCCATCAAACCAGCACATCGGGCGTCGGCAAGAAACAGAAGGGCAAAGCGTTCCATCACAAGGATACGCCGGAAATTATGGCGGCTACCAATATTCCATATGTCTTTACCGGGGTAGAATCCATGCCGCAGGATCTGATCATGAAAGCCGCAAAAGCCCAGTGGTACGCACAGAATGAAGGCCTCGTTTACGGCAAAGTGCTGAGCGCTTGCCCGCTGAACTGGCGTTCCGAAGAACAGCTCGGCACCAAAATCCTTAAGACGGCCGTCGATTCCTGCTTCTTCCCGCTGTACGAAATCGAACGCGGCGTAACGACGATCACCTACAACCCGGAAGCGAAAAACGCCCGGATTCCGGTGGCCGAATGGCTCAAATCGATGGGTAAAACCAAACACATGCTGAATGATCAAGAATTGCTGTCCGCTTTTGAGGAAGAAGTCGAACGCCGCTGGGAACGGCTCAAACTGAGACACGAGTCCCCGCTGCTGTAGTCTCTTTGGAGGACGAGGAAGGAGGATAATCGACGATGGAAGGCACTTGCAACTGTCAAGGAAAGCAGCCGGATGAGCGGCTGGAGAAAGTAAAAGCCACCATAGAGCAGTTTCGCCAAATGCAGGGGGCGCTAATCCCTGTGCTCCACGAGATTCAGGACCTCTACGGATATTTGCCGGAGGAGGCGCTTCAGCTCGTATCCAAGGAATTGGATATGCCTTTGGCGGAGATTTACGGCGTGGCCACATTCTATTCGTTCTTCTCGCTGGAGCCTAAAGGGGAGCATGTCATTCGCGTTTGCATGGGTACGGCCTGCTATATCAAGGGGGCGCAGTCCATCTTGGACCGGCTCAGCCAGGAGTTGAACATTCCGGTTCAAGGCACGACGCCGGACGGCAAATTCACGCTTGACGCCACCCGCTGCCTTGGTGCCTGCGGTTTGGCTCCGGTCATGACGATCGGAGAAAAGGTGTACGGCCGGTTAACGCCTAATGAGATTCCCAAAATTCTGAAGCAGATGCGTACACCTGTGGAGACGCACTAGGTGGAGGGGGGATAAGATGAAAACGTTGATTAACCTGGATCATATTCATACTGCCGAACACGGCAAGCTGAGCAGACGGAAGCTGGGCGAGATCAGCCCGATCGGCATCGCCGAGCGGTCCGTCATGATCTGCGGCGGTACGGGCTGCACCTCCTCGGACGCCGTGCTTATTGTGGATGCCTTCAGGCAGGAGGTGGCTAGCCAGGGACTCGAGGATAAAATCGAGATCGTCCGCACCGGTTGCTTTGGGCTTTGCGAGCTGGGCCCGGTGGTTATTGTTTATCCGGAAGAGGTGTTCTATAGCCGGGTCAAAGTCAGCGACGTGGCCGATATCGTGGAGGAGCATTTCCTCAAGGGTCAAATTGTCGAACGGCTCGTCTATGATCAAGCGATGGAAGACGGCCGGATCAAGCCGCTGCATAATGTGGATTTCTTCCGCAAGCAAAAGCGCATCGCTTTGCGCAACTGCGGAACGATCGATCCGGAAGATATCGATGAATATATCGGGATGAACGGATACAAAGCCTTGAAAAAGGTTTTGACCAAGATGATGCCTTCCGAGGTCATTCAGGAAGTGAAAGAGGCAGGCCTTCGCGGACGCGGCGGCGGCGGTTTCCCGACGGGGATCAAGTGGGAAACGGCGGCCAAGCAGCAAAACGCGCAGAAGTATATGATCTGCAACGCCGATGAAGGCGATCCCGGCGCGTTTATGGACCGCTCCATCCTGGAGGGGGATCCGCATTCGGTGCTCGAAGGGATGGCCATTGCGGGCTACGCGATCGGCGCGAATCACGGATTTATTTATCTGCGGGCCGAGTATCCGATTGCCGTTAAACGGGTACAGGCCGCAATCAATCAGGCGCGGGACTATGGTCTGCTTGGCGAAAACCTGTTCGGCACGGACTTCTCCTTCGATGTTAGCGTTCGACTCGGCGCGGGAGCTTTCGTCTGCGGCGAAGAAACGGCGCTGATGAACTCTATCGAAGGCCGGCGCGGCATGCCGAATCCGAAACCGCCATTCCCGGCGGTAAGCGGGCTCTGGGGCAAGCCGACCGTCATCAACAACGTGGAGACGCTGGCCAACGTGCCGATTATTTTGCTGGAGGGCGCCGAGTGGTATTCCAGCATCGGCACGGAAAAAAGCAAGGGCACGAAAGTGTTCGCGCTTGGCGGCAAGGTCGTCAACACCGGGCTGGTGGAAGTGCCGATGGGGATCACGCTGCGCGATGTTATTTTTGAAATCGGCGGGGGCATTCCCGGAGGAAAGAAGTTCAAGGCCGTTCAAACCGGCGGTCCTTCCGGCGGCTGCTTGACGAGCGAGCATCTGGACCGTCCCATCGATTACGATACCCTGCTTAGCCTCGGTTCGATGATGGGTTCCGGCGGGATGCTCGTCATGGACGAAACGACCTGCATGGTCGACGTGGCCCGGTATTATCTCGACTTTACGCGCGATGAATCCTGCGGCAAATGCGCACCGTGCCGGATCGGTACCAAGCGTCTGCTGGAGATTCTGGAGAAGATCACCGAAGGCAAAGGAACGATGGAAGACCTGGATCGTTTGGAAGAGCTATCGGAGCAGATCAAGGCGGCGTCCCTTTGCGGTTTGGGACAGACGGCGCCTAACCCGGTTTTGTCCACATTGAAATACTTCCGCGACGAATATATCGCGCATGTCATCGACAAGAAGTGCCCGTCGGGAGTTTGCCGCTCCCTGATCACTTATGCCATCGATGCCGAGAAGTGCAAAGGCTGCGGCTTATGCGCGCGCAAATGCCCGGCGAACGCCATCACCGGCAAGGTGAAGGAGCCATACGTCATTGATGCCGATGCTTGCATCAAGTGCGGACTCTGCTTTGACAGCTGCAAATTTACAGCTATCTATAAAAGCTAAAGGTGTGAGGAGACCCAATGGATACCGTAAAATTATGGATTAATAATATCGAAACGGAAGTGCCGAGAGGGACGACGGTTCTTCAAGCCGCTCGCGAGCTCGGAATCAATATCCCGACCCTCTGTCACCTGCAGGACGTCAACCATTCCTCGAGCTGCCGCGTATGCCTCGTGGAAGCCGGTCCGCGCCTCATCGCATCCTGTACGCTCGCGGCGGAGAATGGCATGCAGATCAAGACGAATACGCAGCGAATCCGCAAGGCCCGCAAAACGACGGTTGAGCTGCTGCTGTCCGATCACAACCGCGAGTGCACCTCTTGTATGCGCAGCGGAACCTGCGAGCTGCAGGAAGTGGCTACGCAGGTCGGAGTCCGCGAAGTCCGCTATGCCGGCGACCGCTCCAAAACCTTTGTCGATACTTCCTCGCCTTCGATCGTGAGGGATATGTCCAAATGCCTGCTCTGCGGCCGCTGTGTAGCCGCATGCAGCAATATGCAGACCGTAGGAGCCATCGGGTTCATGAACCGGGGTTTCGACACGACTATCGGTCCTGCGCTGAGCCGGCCGATTGCCGAATCCGTCTGCGTCAACTGCGGCCAATGTATTATGGCTTGCCCGGTTGGAGCGCTGCAAGAGCGCGAGAACATCCATGACGTATGGCGGGAGATCGCCGATCCGAACAAATTCGTCGTCGTCCAGACCGCTCCGGCGGTTCGCGTGGCGCTTGGCGAGGAGTTCGGCCTGCCGATCGGCACGCGCGTCACGGGCAAAATGGTCGCAGCGCTGCGCCGAATGGGCTTCGATAAAGTGTTCGACACCGATTTTGCCGCCGATTTGACGATTATGGAGGAAGGCTCGGAGCTCCTTCATCGTTTGGAGACCGGGGCCGATCTGCCGCTGATGACCTCTTGCTGTCCGGGCTGGGTGAAGTTCGTCGAGCATTTCTTCCCGGATATGCTGGATAACCTCTCTACCTGCAAATCGCCGCATGAGATGGAAGGGGCCATGATCAAGAGCTACTTTGCCAAAATGATGGGGATTGATCCGGGGAGCATCGTCGTTGTTTCGATCATGCCGTGTACCGCGAAGAAGTTCGAAGGGCAGCGGGGAGAGCTCTCCCATGAAGGCATGCAAGATATCGACTATGTCCTTACCACCCGGGAGCTGGGCCGGATGATCAAAGAGGCCGGCATCGACTTCGTCAATCTGCGCGGGGAAGCTTTCGACAACCCGTTTGGCGAAGGAACGGGGGCCGGGGTAATTTTCGGCGCAACGGGCGGCGTGGCCGAAGCGGCGCTGCGGACGGTGTTTGAGCTGGTGGCCGGCCATGAGCTGGAAACCGTAGAATACACAGCCGTGCGCGGCACGGAAGGGATTAAGGAAACGACGGTGGAGCTGCCGAACGGCAAAAAAATTCGCACCGCCGTGGTTCATGGGCTTGGCAATGCCAGAAAGCTGATGAGCATGATTCAGCAAGGGCAGCGGAA
Source organism: Paenibacillus terrisolis (assembly GCF_056171975.1). Lineage (NCBI taxonomy): Bacteria > Bacillati > Bacillota > Bacilli > Caryophanales > Paenibacillaceae > Paenibacillus > Paenibacillus terrisolis. The sequence continues at coordinate 44,793 of NZ_JBKFGG010000033.1, forward strand.
GTACGAGTTCATCGAGGTCATGGCTTGCCCTGGCGGCTGCATTGCCGGCGGCGGTCAGCCGATCGTCGACGCTAAGCTGCGGGATCAAGTGAATGTGAAGGCTGAGCGCGCCAAGGCGATTTATGACGAGGACGAAGCGACCACGATTCGGAAATCGCATAAAAATCCGTATATCCAACAGCTCTACGAAGAGTTTTTGGAGAAGCCGAACAGTCATAAAAGCCATGTTTACCTGCATACCGAATATTTGGTGCGGTCCCGTTTTTAGCGAGGCCTCTCATCCGATGCACCGGGGCAGTTCATAAAAAATCATGGGGGGATCGATGTGAGCAAAACAGTACAGAAGGAGTCGGCGGATTTTATCCGGGATGAGGAAATTACGGCATCTCTGGCGTATGGAGCGTCGGAGGCGCACAACCGCGAAGCGGTCAGGACGATCCTTGAGCGGGCCCGGGCCTCAAAGGGGCTGAGTTCCAGAGACGCGGCCGTGCTGCTGAACGTGGAGGACGAAGAGCTGCTTGAGGACATTTTCCATGCCGCCCGCGAGGTTAAGGAGCGAATCTACGGCAACCGGATTGTACTGTTCGCCCCCCTGTATGTCAGCAACTATTGCGTCAACAATTGCGAGTACTGCGGGTATAAACAGTCTAACTGCGATATGGTGCGCCGCCGGTTGAACCGGGATGAGCTGATCAAGGAAGTCGAAATTCTGCAGAATCTGGGGCATAAGCGGCTGGCGCTCGAAGCCGGCGAGGACCCGGAGCATTGCCCGATTGACTACATCCTGGACAGCATTGAGACCATCTATTCGGTGAAGGTCGACAATGGCAGCATCCGCCGGATCAACGTCAACATTGCCGCGACCACGGAGGAGAATTACAGCCGTTTGGCGGCGGCCGGGATCGGGACGTATATTTTGTTCCAAGAGACGTATCATCGCCCGACCTATGCCCAAATGCATCATAACGGGCCGAAGCGCGATTACGACTGGCATACGACGGCGATGGACCGGGCCATGCGGGGTGGGATCGACGATGTGGGCGTCGGTGTGCTTTATGGTTTATATGACCACAAGTACGAGACCATCGCCATGCTGATGCATGCCGAACACCTCGAGGAAACGTTCGGCTGCGGGCCGCATACCGTATCCGTGCCTCGCCTGCGCGCGGCCGAAGGGGTGGATCTCGACAACTTCCCTTATCTCGTCAGTGACGACGAGTTCAAAAAAATCGTCGCTGTGCTTCGGCTCTCGGTTCCTTATGCGGGCATGATCCTCTCTACACGGGAGGATGCAGGATTCCGCGACGAGGTGATCAAGCTCGGCATCTCGCAAATCAGCTCCGGTTCATGCACCGGGGTCGGCGGGTACGTGAATACGTACGAAGAAGGCCAAGGCAACGGGGATAAGCCGCAGTTCGAGGTGGGGGATCACCGGTCTCCGCTGGAAATAATCAAACTGCTTTGCCGGGACGGATACATCCCCAGCTATTGCACAGCCTGCTACCGGGAGGGGCGGACAGGCGACCGCTTTATGCGGCTGGCCAAATCCGGGCAGATCCACAATGTCTGCCACCCCAACGCGCTGCTGACTCTGCAGGAATACCTGCTGGATTACGGGGACGAGGAAGCGAAGGAGATGGGGAAAGCGATTATCGAGGACAATCTCGAACGGATTCCTAAGGAATCCGCGCGCAAAGTCACGGTTGACCGCCTGCAGCGCATTCAAGCGGGCGAGCGGGACTTGAGATTTTAACGTATTCGAATAGAAAAGTGAGCAGAGCAGCGATTCCCCGGGTTTGGGGGCGCTGCTTTGTTTGTACTCGTGTTTAACCGTTCATACAAATTTGCCTCGCCAGTTAGGGCTACGAGCTTCATCCAAGCTTTGGTTTGCTCTCCACAATGGTTGTCCTCTTCCATAGGGGTCGCCACCCATCGGCCCGAATGCGGGTGCCACTTCTTGCCCAACGCTAACATGTTGCCACTGGTGTTGACTTCGCTAACCCGTCGGCAGAGAATGTTGTATTTTGTACAACAATTCGAGTCCGGTAACGTGCTGAACCCTGGCATTGTTGCACAAAATACAACTTGTTGGTGCTCGACCGTCTGAGAATGCTCAAAAGTTGCAGTTTGTACAACATACTCATAAAGCCTCTTCGGATAATTCCGGAGCACCCTCCGGGGCACGCCTAAGCGATCAACAGGAAGCTTACCCAAGCAGCTGGCAGAATTCGCTTAAGTGATTGTTCAAGTGATCAGTGAAGTCGCGTACTCGCGAACTGGCCACCGACGGAGTACGCTCAAATGCTCAAATGAGAGTTAAGGTGCAATAACATGGGAGCCAATTAAAGATCTTCATTTCATAGTCCATGCATCTGTTTGACACTTACTTACTAGTATGTTAGTTTTATTCTTGGAATTTTACGATTAGCAAAAATAATCGGTTTGACGATTAAACCATTTCAGGAAAAAGGTGATGCTGCAGTCAGTTAACGGTGACTTATCGAGACCACGGGGTGCAACTAAACCAAGTATTTAATATCAATTTGAAAATAGGAGGAGGATCTGGGTAGCTCGGCTCGAATAAGCTCGAACAACTTTTGGGCCGCAAGACGAGCTCTCCAAGGGAATTTTTAAAATCCATCTACTTTGCAAACTAAGAGAGGACTCGGACCGATCGAGCACCGGTTATTTGATTCGAGCGAGAATGAGATGGGGAAGTGGCCAGTTATAATAGGCGGAAAATTGCCTCAAATCGCTGCTCCTCCCAAATAACCGGTGCGTCCGATTAGATCCGACCCGACTTGTAGAACGCTTCCTGAAGTTCAGTCAGAAGAACAGGCCGCCTCGTCCCGACGACGACCGGCCTTCATTCTTGTCGCTTTCGATTCTTAGAACCCGCATCGAGCCGCTAGCTGAAGAGACTACACTGCCCCGTCCGTAAATGATGCAATCCCGCCCCTGATAATGCGGATGATCAAAGCGGCCATGACATCAGGCGGCTGAATGCATCCTTCACTCACCCATTTGAGCATCAGCCCCGATGCCCCCGCCTCAGTAAATGTATACAAATATTCTGCGATATCCGGCTGCACAGAGCCGGTCTTCAGCCATTCATTAATCGTATAACGCCGCACCATATCCGCAATCCGGCTTCCGAAATCCTTGCTGCCGTTTCCGCTCAGAAGGGCAATGAAGTTTTCTTTGTTTTGCAGCATATATTCCAGCATTTTCTCGATCACGAAATATTCATCATAGGTCTTCCGCTCTTCGACATGTCCGTTTACATAGGCATCAAGATTCTGGATAATCTCATCCTCCACCTGTCGCATCAAATCGTATTGATCGGCGTAATGGCTATAAAACGTGCTGCGGTTCATATCGGCCAATACACAAATCTCCTTGATTGTCACCTTGGAAAACGGCTTAAGGCGGATTAGCTCAAGGAGTGTGTCTTTCAGGATCATTTTGGTCATTTTCGTTCGCCGGTTAAGCTTGACGCTATCCATATTTCCCTCCACTTTTCCGCAAATCATCGCAATCCCGACACAACAGGTTGTCTGTGTCGGTTTATGCACACTCGCGCTATTATTGATGGTTGAATCCCAACACTGTGTACAGTATATTGTACTCGTGACGGGAATACAACAACATGCGGGGGTTCGGTAAAACCCCCGTTTTGACAATTCGGTCAACCATGGACTACACAAAGGAGGCAATCTTTATGCCACAAGCATCCCCCTCGTTAGCACTGGGCACAGGGCTTAAGGGCAGCCGTTCCGTAAGCACGGGCAGATGGTCGTTCATCGTTCTGCTGCTTGCGATGTTACTGATTAAATTTCTGGTTCCGTCCTCTGCCCAAGGAATCCTGGAATTCGGATTTTTCGCTATTCTTTCCGGCCTGGCCTTCATTCATGGAACCAAGCGCTACGGGCTGAAAAATATGACCATTTTCTTCGTTATCACCTGGGTCGTCAGCAATTTCTTCGAAAGCTTGAGCATCGCCAAGGGCTTCCCCTTCGGCAATTACCATTACACGTCTCCGCTGCCGCGGATCTTCGAAGTGCCGATTTTTATCATGGTCGCCTATTTCGGGATGGGTTATATGGCGTGGACGCTCGCCCATATCCTGAACGGACAGTACGGTAAAAAGCTGCAAGGCGCGCAGATTTTCCTCGTTCCATTCGTCGGTTCGTTCATTATGGTGATGTGGGATGTGGTGATGGACCCGCTGACCGCAACGATCGGCAAGGAATGGATATGGGAGGACGGCGGGAACTATTTCGGGGTTCCGATCTCCAATTATTTGGGCTGGTTTTTCGTCGTCTATGTATTCATGCAAATCTTCGCCCTCTACATCTCCAAATACGACACCAAGGCTGCAGGAGACTCCTTCGGCAAACCGTATTGGTTTGAGGTGACGGCGATATATGGGATTCAAAGTCTGAACTATCTGCTGCAGTGCATCAACGGTGAAGGGTACAGAGAAATTTACAGCTCGATGGGCCTGGTATCCGTGTTTACGATGTGGTTCGTCACCTTAATCGCGGCGATCACGATCAGACGGTCGGGCGAATCGGATTTAACCATTGATAGCAGCCGATCCGTACTTCATAAATAAAGACAACGAGAGCTGGCCCATTTGGCCAGCTCTTTTGTATGAAACAGCCTCATGCCTCGATCCGATCTTTGCCGATCCGGCTCTTCAAACGATCGGGTGGCCCGATTCCTCCCAAGCCATCAGAGCGGAAGGGAACAGTTCGATCGCACGAGGGAAAATGCCCTGCACATAAGCAATCAGCACGCCATAGTTCACGATGGGCACGCCGGCGGCCATCGTTTCGCCGATGCGGTGCAGCATGGCCCGGCGGTTCAGGATACAGGCGCCGCAGTGGACAACCAACGCGTATTGCGACAAATCGAGCGGATAGCCGTAACCGACCGCATGCTCGATCTTCAGTTGTTTTCCCGTGATTTGCCGAAGCCAGCGCGGGATTTTGACGGTGCCGATGTCGTCGGACTGCTGATGGTGGGTGCAGGCTTCGGCAATCAGCACGCGGTCGCCGTCGCGCAGGCTCTCGATTGCGCGTGCTCCTTTGACCAGCTCGTTCAGATCCCCTTTATGGCGGGCGAACAGGATCGAAAAGGAGGTCAGCGGAATGTCCTTGGGCGTATCGGCAGTTACCTTGAGGAACACCTGCGAGTCCGTGATCACCAGCCGCGGTTTGCGGCCAAGGCGCTCCAGGGTTTCCCGGAGCTCGTGCTCCTTGGTTACGACGGCGATCGCGTCGCTCTCGAGAATGTCGCGGATGGTCTGCTGCTGCGGCAGGATCAGCCGGCCTTTTGGCGCAGCTTTGTCGATCGGCACGACCAGCACGACAAAATCGCCCGGCGACACAAGATCGCCGACGATCCGGAAGCGGTCTTCGTCATGGGGCACCGCGGACACGATCGCTTTTCGCAGTTCGGACACGCCTTCTCCCAATAACGCGCTGAACGGGACGAACCTGATGCCGATTTGCCCTTCGACCTGCATCCGGACACCCTCCGCATTCTGAACCGCATCGGTTTTGTTCAGCACGCCAACGACCGGAATGCCTTTGGCCTGCAGCTCAGCCAGCAATTCCAGATAAAATGCGTCCGCACCGGCCGTGGCGTCGACCACCAGGAGCGCCAGATCGGTGCGGCTGATCAATTCTCGCGTTTTTTGCTTGCGCAGCTCGCCGAGCATTCCCTCATCATCCAGTCCGGCAGAGTCGATTAGCACGACGGGGCCAAGCGGCAGCAGCTCCATCGCTTTAAATACCGGGTCGGTCGTCGTCCCCCGGACCGGAGAAACCACCGCCGTCTCCTGGCCCGTCATTGCGTTGATTACGCTGGATTTGCCGACATTGCTTCGTCCAAAGATTGCGATATGAATCCGTTCTCCCCGCGGCGCGGCGTTCAGGCTCATATTCGTCTTCCTCCTTATTTGCCGGGTATGCCCGGTTTGGTCACTTCAAACGGATTCAGGATCTGCCGGATTTGGCTTTCCATCAGCAAGCCTCGCTCCAAAACGACGGTTTCCACGGTCTTCCCCTCGGACTGCGCGGTTTTGGCGATATCGGCGGCCTGCTCATAGCCAAGGTGGGGAACCAGCGCTGTGGCGAGCACGGAGGACTTCTCCAAATGAGTCCGGCAGCGCTCCTCATTGATCTTAAGTCCGCGAATGCAGCGCTGCTCGAACAGCTGCACGGCATGAGTGAGAATCTCCAGCGATTCGAGCAGAGATTCGGCGATCAGTGGACTGAACGCGTTAAGCTCCAGCTGGCCGCTGCCGGCAGCCCAAGTGATCGCGGTATCGTTCGCGATCACCCGCATCGCGGCAACCCCGGCCATCTCGGCCATGACCGGGTTAACCTTGCCCGGCATGATCGATGAGCCGGCCTGCACGGCGGGAAGCTGATATTCGCCGAGACCACCGGCCGGCCCCGAGGCCAGCAGGCGTAAATCTCCGGCGATCTTCAGCAGAGTGACCGCCGCCGCTTTCAGCAGCCCGGAAACCTCGACGAACACGTCCATGTTCTGCGTCGGGTCTACCGGGAACTCGCTGCGGCACAAGCCAAGGCCGGTCAGGTCTTGCAGCACTTCCGTCACCTGAAAGATATAGGCGCGGGGAGCGTCCATCCCCGTTCCAATGGCGGTGCCGCCCAGATTGATCTCGCGCAGCCGTTCTTCGGCCTTGTAGAGCCGCCAGCGATCGCGGGCGGCCCCTTTGGCATAGGCGCCAAACTCCTGGCCGGCCATCATCGGCAGGGCGTCCATCAGCTGCGTCCGCCCCAGCTTCAGCACCTCCGCGTACTCCCCCTCCTTTTCCTGCAGAGCCTCCTGCAAGGAGGCATACGCCTCGCTAAGCGGCCTGAGCAGTCTAATCGCGGCGATTCGCAGTGCGGTGGGGTAGACGTCGTTTGTGGATTGGCAGCGGTTGACATGATCAAGGGGATGGACGAGCTTATATTCGCCTTTTTGACCGCCCAGCAGCTCAATAGCCCGGTTGGCGATCACTTCGTTCACGTTCATGTTGGTCGATGTTCCGGCTCCGCCCTGCAGCGCGTCGACCAGAAGCTGGTCAACCAAGGCGCCGCCGAGGATTTCGTCGCAGGCTGTTGCGATGGCGGAGGAGACGGAAGGAGGGATGAGAGCAAGTTTGCCGTTAACGATCGCCGCGGCTTTTTTGACCACAACGATGGATCTGAACAAATGGCGGCTCACGGGTCTTCCGCTGACGGGAAAGTTCTCAAGGGCTCTGGCCGTGTGAATTCCGTAATATGCCGATGCCGGAACGGCCTTCTCGCCAAGCGAGTCCTTTTCAATGCGGAAAAGGCTATGCGGGTGGTCGCCAAAAGCATTCGAAGCGTCTAATTCCATGAAGGATTCCCCCTCAAGATACGATTGGCATGTCTTTCCTTTATCGTAAATGAAAGCAATTACGTTATCAGTAAAGAAGATCACTTGAATAACTCTCGCGGAGCGGTTCTAAAAGGCGGAAGCCTCCCATAAGCTATCTACAAGAAGGAGGTGTACATGCCATGATCGAACAAGGTAAAGGGAAACGGCAGGAGCTTCATCTGCTGCAAAGGAAATTGCTCGACATTTCGGGGGTTCTGAATGTGGAAAGCTTCGACAACGAAGAGTTTTTGCTTCAGACCGAGCTGGGGCATTTGACGATTCGCGGCCAAAATTTACATATCAAAAACCTGAATCTGGAGCAGGGGCTTGTCAGCATCGAAGGCCTGATTAATAGCCTGTCCTATCTGGATCCAGGCTCGCACGGCGCGAATAAAGGTCTGCTCGGCAAGCTGTTCCGATGAATCTGGAGACGCAGTGGATGACCCTTCTGTGGATGCTCGCGTCCGGGGGAATCATGGGAATCGCTTTCGACAGCTATCGCGTAGTCTCGGGACAGCTTCGATTTCCCCGCTGGAGTATCCATGCCCTCGACCTGGTTTATTGGGTGGCCGCTTCCCTTTTTGTATTCCGCATGCTCTATCGTAGTAATCAAGGAGAACTACGTTTTTACGTCTTTCTGGGACTGTTCATAGGCATTTGGATTTATTTTTTGTTCCTCAGTGTTATAACGGAGCGTTTTGTGATAATGTTAATGGGGATAGTTAACCGCATTTACCGTTTTTTTGTACGAATGATTAAGCTTTTGTTAATTGCACCCATTCGCTGGTTAATCAAGACAATCCGTTTGCTGCTGGGCTTCATATGGATTGTTGTTTTGTTTATAGGGCGGATTACCCTGCTTCCGGTCTGGAAGCTGCTAAGATGGGCAACCCGGCCTATTTGGAAACGCCTTCGAATTCAAGAGACCTATAATAAACTTTACGGCGGCGTCAAAAATTGGTTTACGGCATTATGGAATCGCTGGTTCAGGAAAGAATAACGGCTTGGGAGGTGCCCCGATGCGTTCAGCTACGTCAAACAGGAATTCGAATAATACGGCTTCCGGCAGTTCGGTCGGGGCTCGCCGCAGGATCCGGCTGTGGATGGGATTCATGATCCTGTTCCTGGGCTGGGCGGGTTACACATACATAGCCCAGTCGGGAGACATCGGGGACAAATCGCACCAACTGGCCGTTCAGCAAGCATCCAAGGTAGCCAGCGAGCAAAACCTGAACCAATTAAAATACGAAATAAACCGTCTTCAGGATCCTGAATATATTGGACAAATTGCCATGAAGAAATACGGGTTATACCGGCCGGGCGAAATTCCGGTTCGCGTGGAGGGCTTCGGAGCCGAAAATGACTGAGCCGCAAGGTCATACGTCTGTTGACCTTGTTTGAGTCATTCGGTATAATCAAATCACCGCAGTCATGATTTCGAGGCCTGGCTGTATATTTTTAAGGGAGGATCATTTTATTTTATGGCAATTGAAGTGGGCACCAAGTTAGAAGGAAAAGTGACAGGCATCACGCATTTCGGAGCATTTGTGGATCTGTCAGGAGGTGTCACGGGTCTCGTTCACATCTCGGAGATCGCCGACAATTACGTTAAGGATGTCAACGACCATCTGAAGATTGGCGATACGGTTACCGTTAAGGTAATTAATGTCGACAAGGACGGCAAGATCGGACTTTCCATCAAACAGGCTGTTGATAAGCCGGTGGAGGCCAGACCACCACGCGCACCAAGATCTGACCGGCCAGGCGGAAGAGACGGAGACCGTCCGGGTGGCGGCGGATTTAACCGGGACCGGGGTGGACGTTCTTTCAAACCCCCAGCCAACAAAGCTTCCTTTGAAGACAAGGTATCGCGGTTTCTGAAGGATAGTGAAGAACGTATTTCTTCGTTGAAGAAAAATACGGAAGGCAAACGCGGAGGTCGCGGAGCCAAACGAATGTAATCCCCTATGAACTTAAATTCAACCGCAGGCGATTCGGATCGCTTGCGGTTTTTTGCCGTCTTTCCCCATGCCTTGATCGGACATGAAACTTGAAATCGTCTTTTGTCGCCTCCTTGCTTTTGCCGACAGGTTCTTACGGAATCTACGGTATTCTACAGATCAATGTACGGGAATATCGCGGCAGGGTGGCATAGGGAGGGGCGAACATAGGAGCGCATCACGCGGCGAATCCTTATGGCGGGCCTGCGTTCGCGTTGTTTCGTAGTGCCCTCTCAATTTGTCGGAAATTTCTTTGGTACGGGTTCCGGTATCTGACAAACTTTCCGGCCGAGCCCTCCTATAATGGGACATACCTTACAAATTTGGAAGAGGTGGTGCCAGGATGTTGGGAAAGTGGATTGTCACCCTGCCGGGAATAAGGAAAGCCAGAAAGAGCGTTGCCGACTTTAGCTGGAGCGAGGTGCCGCTGATCAGGCGGATCAGGCATATCCTCGCGATGAACAAATGGAACGGCCTTTTTATCGTAATGAGCTTCCTGCTGGGGAAAGCGACGATTTTGGACGAGCTGTCTCCTTTTGCGATCGCTTTCTTTGCGGTCATGATGTACATGCGCCGGGATTTGGCCGCCGTCACGGGAGCGGTGATGGTCGCCGGGGCCATGTTCGCGCCCGGTACCCATGCACATGCCGCGCAGATCGCCGTGGAACTGCTGATTTTTTATCTTTTCCAAAAAGGCATGGAATCTTTCGAGCGGGCGGACATCTCCTATGCACCGCTAATGGTGTTCACAAGCACGTTTTTCGTCGGACTTTTTAATGCGGTAATCGGACCGACATTAACCTGGTACGCGCTTATGCTGACTTTTATGGACGCGATCTTGAGCTTCGTATTGACACTGGTGTTTATTCAGGCGGTGCCCGTCTTCACGTATCGCAAAAAGAACTATCGCCTTCGCGGCGAAGAAATTCTGTGTCTCGTCATTTTGCTCGCTTCGGTCATGACCGGTTCGGTCGGATGGGAGATTTCCGGTCTGTCCCTCGAGCATGTGCTTTCCAGATATTTGATTCTGCTGTTCGCTTTTGTGGGCGGCGCGCCGCTGGGTGCATCGGTGGGCGTGATTACCGGGCTGATTCTCAGCCTGGCGGATACCGGGGCGCTGGTTCAAATGAGTTTGCTGGCTTTTTCCGGCATGCTGGCCGGCATGCTGAAGGAAGGCCGAAAATGGGCTGTAGGTTTCGGTATGCTGCTGGGATCTTCGATACTGTCTATTTATATTTCCGGCCCGGCGGACGTGATGTCCTCCACTTGGGAGAGCTGCGTGGCGGTGTTGTTTTTTCTCCTTACGCCGAAATCCGTGGTTAGCGTTATCGCCAAATATGTGCCCGGAACACAGGATCACACGAAAACGCAGCATGATTATGCGAAGCGGGTGCGCGACATTACCGCGGACCGGGTGACGCAGTTCTCGCAAGTGTTCAAACAGTTGTCCCGAAGCTTCGGACAGGTGGCGAGTTCCGGCGAAATCGCAAGACGCGGGGATGAGATCGACCACTTCATGAACGCGATCACGGAAGGAGCCTGTGCGACCTGCTACCGGCGCAGCACTTGCTGGGACAACCGGTTCTATCAAACCTATAAATACATGACGGAGATGATGACGGCCATTGAGGAGAAGCCCGAAATATCGCCGGCCGAGCTGCCTCCCAAGTGGTCGAAAATCTGCTCCAAAACCGAGCAAGTGCTGGAGCTCATGAAGCAGGAATACAATCTTTACCAACATGATATGCACTGGAAACGGCAAATATACGACAGCCGTCAGCTCGTGGCTGAGCAGCTGTCCGGCGTATCGCAGGTCATGGAGGATCTGGCCAAGGAGATCCAGCGGGAAGGACAAGCCATGTACCGTCAGGAGGAGCAGATCCGGGACGCGCTGGAACAGATGGGGTTGTCCATCCATAACATCGACATCGTTAATTTGGATCACGGCAACGTCGAGATCGAGATCGTCCATTCGTACACTCGAGGTTTCGATGAATGCCGCAAAATCATCGCCCCGCTGCTGTCGGATATTCTGGGCGAGCATATCGCGGTGATGAACGAGACGATGCATGGGGGTAAGGAGGGGCTTGCAACCGTGACGTTCGGATCGGCCAAAAATTACGAAATCTCCACCGGGGTTACGGGTACCGCCAAAGGAGGCAACCTGCTGTCCGGCGACAGCTTCAGTGCCAAGGAGCTTGGCAACGGCACGTATGCCGTCGCAATCAGCGACGGAATGGGCAACGGGGAGCGGGCGCGGCTTGAGAGCAGCACGGCACTTAACATTCTGGAGCAGCTGCTGCAGTCCGGGATGGACGAGACGCTGGCGATCAAATCGGTAAACTCCATTCTGATGCTGCGCTCCCCGGATGAGATCTACGCCACGGTGGATATGGCCTTGATCGACGAATACACGGCCCGGACGACATTTATGAAGATCGGTTCGTCCCCGAGCTTCATCAGACGCGGGACGGAAGTCATCTCCGTGTCGGCCAGCAATTTGCCGGTGGGCATCATTCAGGAGATTGAGGTCGATTTGGTCACCGTCCAGCTGCAGCCGGGCGATACGCTGATCATGATGACCGACGGGGTATACGACGCTCCGGGCCATGCAGTAAACAAGGAGTTGTGGATGAAGCGGCTAATTCAGGAGATTGCGGGGGACGACCCACAGGATATCGCCGACCATTTGCTGGAATCCGTGATCCGCTACCAGCAAAACGTGATTCATGACGATATGACCGTCGTTGTCGCTTCGGTGGATCATATGCGGCCGCAATGGTCTACGCTGCGGATTCCGGGCATCAGCCGTCTGGAAAGGCCGCGAACGGTAAGCTAAGGGAAGAACTTGGGGTGAGAAGCCTCAGGTTCTTTTTTTTGCCTAAACCCCGGGCTTACCCGTTATAATGAAATAGAAAGGGGCGTGGAACGTGGACTATCGCGTAGACATCACATTCAAGCCATTGTACGAGTTGATGACCAGTCTACATACTTATATTTGCCGCAAATCTCACAAAAAAATTGATCTGGAGCCAGTTTGGGTCAAAGAAACTACACATCGCCTTACGCCCGAATTCATTTCCATGCTCAGCGGCATGGAGATTGATGCGGATTGGAAGTTAACCTATTTGCTCGTTCACTTATGCGAAGAGGGCCATACCGCCGAAGATTTTTTGGTTTGGCTAGAAGGCAAAACGGCGGGAGACCTGTTTGAGCTGATCGCGGAATACACCCATCAGTTTCCGGTGAATATGGGAGAGTTTCGCTCCCGGACGTTAAAGGTGATTTCGGAGTGGAACGATCAGTATTTCCGGCATATCGACCCGGAGATTTTGAAAGCGCTGAGCAGCGAGGAACGGAGCCGAAAGAGCGAGATGGCAAGCAGCGCGCCTCAGGATTTTATCGATCGGACAACCAATGGGCTGGCGTTCCTTCCCAAAGACGGATTGGAGCAGCTTGTTTTGGTTCCGCAGTATCATTTCCAACCCATGAACGTCATCTATCACTTTGGCAAGCTGACCGTCTGCCATTACTCTTCAAGGATCGATTCGGGGGAGAGCGATTTCTTTCCTGCGCATGAATATCGCATGGTTCGGGCGCTGGGCGAGAGAAGCCGGCTCAAGATCCTTCGTTACCTTAACCAGGGACCGAGAAGCTTTACCGAAATCGTCCGCTACCTGAAATTATCCAAAGGCATCACACACGATCATGTCTCCAAGCTGCGAAGCGGCGGTTTCATCCGCGCTCATTTCGAGGGGGAGAATATCGTCGAATACAGCCTGCGGTTGGATATGCTGGAGTATCTGCACAATAAGTTGATGGATTACATTACGCAGGATCAAGGCAATTAAGCTGAACTGGATCTGAAAAAGCCGATTCCCGGGCGAAATACGCCGTTGGAATCGGCTTTTTGTGTCCATGGAAAAAACGGAACACTCAAAAACTCCTGTCATTTTTTAGAATTCTTTGCATAGAGAAATATAAATCAGTTCTCTCTTTACAGAACGATACAGTATCCGTATAATGTTAACAGATATCCAAAGTTTTCTTATCGGAATTAAATTAATATGCTTGTGGTCGGGATTAAATCCATGAACAAGCGATGGGAGTGAAGAGAGGATGAAGAAGAAAGGCATTACCCTGTTAACCGCATTACTATTAATTAGCTCAATGGTTTTGTCCGCTTGCTCGGATAACAATAACGGCGCCGCTCAGGGCACCAATCAGCCTGCGGCCGCAGAGGGAACCAATACCGGCGCCAACCAATCGGGAACGGAAAACACCGCCGACAATGCGTCGGAGGATGGGGCCAAGCTGATCCTGGCGAGCGATCTGTCCAAACTGCCAAACGTGGCAAAAGACCGGACGGATACGGTAATCGTCGCACTGACGGATCCAAGCGGCGCGTTCACTCCGTATTTCCAACAAAGCGGATATGACGGCAATGTGTCTTCCCAGCTCTTCACCCCACTGGTGACGGTAGACGAACAGGGGCTGCCGATACCGGGGCTGGCTGAAAGCTGGGACATATCGGACGATCAGTTGACCTATACTTATCATTTACGCAAGGATTTGAAGTTCAGCGACGGCTCGCCGCTGACGGCGGATGACGTTGCGTTTACCTGGACTCTGCTGTACGACAAAGCCTATGACGGGGATTCCCAGATTCCTACGCTGGGTATCGTAGGCGGTCAAGATTATAAGGACGGCAAAGCCCAAAGCGTCTCCGGCATCACGGTGAAGGATCCGCTGACTGTCTCGGTTACGTTGGAGAAGCCAAACGCAACGGCGCTGGTTACTCTTGGCAGCGATATTCTTTCGAAGGCGTACTACGGCAAAGATTACAAGTTCGGCCAGCTTGATTACATCAAGAAGCTCCACGAGAAACCGGTCGGCAATGGCGCGTATGTGCTGGAGAAGTTCATTCCGGGTCAAGAGGTCCGTTTTGTCGCAAACCCGTATTATTATGCCGGAAAGCCTAAAACTGAGCATTTCATCTATAAAACCTCCGATGGCGACGTGTGGCAATACCTTGAAACCGGTGAAATCGACTTCACCTCCTTCAGCGCAACGAAAGAGAATATCGACAAATTGAAAAGCATGGGCTTCGTCAATATCCTGCCGTACACCCCAAGCACATATGGTTACCTTCAATTGAACCTGGAGCATGAGCAGCTCAAGGATAAGACAGTAAGACAGGCGCTTGATTACGGACTGGATCGCCAAAGCATTTACATAGATGCGAACCAAGGCGTCGGGCGGCTTGCCAATATTCCGGCATCGCCGATTTCCTGGGCATACACCGAAGACGGCATCAATCCGTATCCCTATGATCCGGACAAAGCGAATCAGCTCCTGGATGAAGCCGGGTGGACAAAAGGCTCGGACGGCATCCGCGAGAAAGACGGCAAGAAGCTGACGATTCATTATCTGGGTTCGAAAAACGTGCAGACCGATACATTTATCGCCGTGGCCAAAGAGGATTTTGACGCGATCGGCGTCGACTTCCAGCCTGAAGTATTCGCCGATTTCAACGCGTTGGTCTCCAAAGTGGAAGGCGGGGATTTCGATATGGCCAGCTTCTCCACGGGTATGCTGACGGATCCTTCCGACGGAATCCTTCCTTTCCTCGACGGGGAGATCAAAGGATATGACAATCCGAAGCTGAAGGAATTGTACGACAAGGCGCTCGCGACCAGCGATATCGAGCAGCGCAAAGCGATATACAAAGAGCTGTTCCAGTTGATGAACGACGAATTGCCGGTTATTTTCACAAGCTACAAGCAGACGGTATACGCCTACAACGGCCGGATCCAAAATTTGTCCGTCAGTCCGTTCAACGGGATAACATCCAGCCTGCCTAACTGGATTTTGAAGTAAAAAAACAACCCTTCCCCTCTCCTGGATCAAGGTGGGGGGAAAGGTTTTTCCAAGGAGCCGGTCATGAGCACATACATTAGCAAAAGATTGATATATATGGTGGTTATTCTTCTAGCCGCCTCCCTGCTCATTTTTTGTTTATACGCCTTGACTCCCGGCGACTTCATCACCGGGAATATCAAGCTGACGCCCGAGCGGAAGGCGGAGCTTCGGGAAATCTACGGACTGAACAAGCCGGTGCTTGAACGGTATGGCATTTGGATGAAACACGCGCTGCACGGCGATTTCGGGTATTCGCTCGCCCAGCAAAGACCCGTTCTGAAGCTGTTTAACCAGTATATTTGGAACTCGTTTCTGCTTGCGGCCGTATCGACGTTTTTAACCTGGTTTATCGCCGTCGTTGTCGGCGTTTTTTCCGCTTACAAGCAGTACTCGTGGTTTGACACGCTTGTGCTGATCGCGGTGTTTGCGGCGATGTCGCTGCCGTCCTTTTTTATCGGGCTCTTCCTGATTAAGATCCTCGCCGTCGACTTCAAATGGCTGCCTCCGGGAGGCATGCTCACCACCGGCAGCAACGCGACCGGCTGGGCTTATTTCAAGGAAGTGATTCATCATATGACACTGCCCGTGATCGTCATGACCATTTTGGGGGTCGGTTCGCTGACGCGTTATTTCCGGACCAGCATGATCGACGTGCTTAAGCAGGATTACATTCGCACCGCCAGAGCCAAGGGACTGAAGGAGAGCAAGGTGCTATTCTCCCATGCGCTGCGCAACGCGCTGCTGCCGGCGATTACGCTGGTAGGCTTTGAACTTCCCGCATTGTTCGGCGGTTCGCTGATCATCGAGAAGATTTTCAACTGGCCGGGGATCGGCCAGCTTTACATGTCTTCCTTTTCCCTCAGAGATTATCCGCTGCTCATGGGATTTACGATGCTGATCGCGATTTTGACCGTCATTGGCACGCTTTTATCCGATCTTCTCTATCACGTCGCGGATCCGCGCGTCAGATTGCATTAGGGGGTGCGGCAGGTGACATCCTTTCAAGAAGTCCCGGAGACGGTAAAAGCGGTTCGGGTGGACAAGAAACCCTCGCTGTGGACGCAATCGCTTCGCCGGTTAGTGCGTAACAGACTGGCCGTGACCGGATTTGTCGTTGTTGTGTTTATGTTTATCGCCTGTTTTTTTGGGCCGGTATTTTCACCTTACGCGGATAACAAGATCCATATGAATTTGATGAACAGAGCGCCGAGTCTTCAGCATTGGCTGGGTACCGATAAGCTCGGAAGAGACGTGCTGACCCGCGTTCTCCAGGCTGGACGAATTTCCTTGACCGTCGGCCTGGCTTCGATGGCCTTATCGGTTTTTCTCGGCACCCTTCTTGGCGCAATCGCCGGCTATTACCGGGGAATCGTGGATCAAGTCATCATGCGGCTGGCCGATTTGCTGCTGACGATTCCCGGATTGCCGCTGCTGTTTATTTTCGGCGCCCTGTTGTCGGAATGGAAAGTGCCGACGGATTACCGGATGTATCTTGTCATGCTTATGCTTAGTCTCGTTAACTGGCCCGGGCTGGCCCGAATGGTGCGGGGGCAGATGCTCAGCCTTCGGGAAAGAGAGTTCATGCAGGCGGCCATCGTACTGGGTCTGCGGGACAGACGCAAAATCCTGCATCACTTATTGCCGAATTTAATACCGCTTATTATCGTTATTGCCACCCTCAATATCGGCGGCGCGATTCTCAGCGAATCGGTGCTCAGCTTCTTTGGTCTCGGGGTGATGCCGCCGACGCCGACCTGGGGAAACATGATCGACGCGGCCAACAATATGATCGACTTTCAACAGCATCCGTGGATGTGGATCCCGCCGGGCGTCTCCATCTTTGCGACGGTCATCGCCATCAATCTGTTCGGGGATGGCCTGAGGGACGTGCTGGATCCCAAATTGAAGAGGTAGGTGGCCATGGTGTCGACTTTGCTTGAGATAGAACAGCTTAGCACTTATTTTAATACCGAGGATGGGGTCATCAAGGCGGTTGACGATGTCAGTCTCCGGGTTCTTCAAGGCGAGACCGTATGTATTGTCGGGGAGTCGGGCTGCGGCAAAAGCGTCACGGCCATGACGGTGATGGGCCTTTTGAAAGGCACGCCCGGCATTCAAATCGGAGGGAAGATTAACTTCGAAGATACGGATCTGCTGACGCTCGATCGTCACCATCTTCGTACGATCCGCGGCAACGAGATTTCGATGATTTTTCAGGAGCCTATGTCTTCGCTGAATCCGGTGATCACGATCGGCAAGCAAATTATGGAGCCTTTAATGGAGCATTTGAAGCTGAGCAAGAAAGATGCGCAGAATAGAGCGATCGAATTGATCGGGCAGGTCGGCATTTCCCGGCCCGAGCAGATCGCGAACAGCTATCCGCATGAGCTTAGCGGCGGAATGCTGCAGCGGATCATGATCGCCATTGCGATTTCGTGCAATCCGAAACTGCTGATTGCCGACGAGCCTACGACCGCGCTCGACGTTACGATTCAAGCGCAAATTCTCGATATGCTGCGCCAGATCAAAGCGGAATCCCAAATGTCGATCCTGCTGATCACCCACGATCTCGGGGTTGTAGCGGAAATGGCCGACTATGTGGTCGTGATGTATGCCGGAAAAGTCGTGGAGGAGGGAGAAGTCACCGAATTGTTTGAACACCCCAAACATCTTTACACGAAGGGGTTGTTGAAATCTAAACCGATCCTGAATCAGCGGCAGGAGGAGCTCTATTCGATTCCCGGACAGGTTCCGAACCTGCTTGATTTACAGTCGTCCTGCTATTTCCACGACCGCTGCGAGCATTGCATGGATGTGTGCCGGAACCGGGAGCCCGGTCTAAAAAAATACGGAGACAAACAAAAAGTGGCCTGCTGGCTGTATGAGGAGGCGAACGTCCAATGACCGAACCGCTCCTTGAAGTAAGCCATTTGAAGAAGTACTTTCCGATCAAGTCGGGATTGCTTCAGCGGACAACCGGCCAGGTCAAGGCCGTGGACGATATCAGCCTTACGATCGCGCCGGGGGAGACCTTCGGCCTTGTGGGGGAATCGGGCAGCGGGAAAAGCACGGTGGGGCGCTCCATCGTCCGGCTGACGGACAAGACGGAGGGAGAGATTCGTTTCAAAGGACTCGATCTCTACAGTCTGCACGATGAAGAGCTGAGAAAGCTCCGCCCGAAAATGCAGATGATCTTTCAGGACCCCTACAGCTCCCTGAATCCGCGTATACGGGTCGGCGACGCCATCGGAGAAGCTCTGCTCGATCACGGCCTGATACCCAAAGGAGAGATCCGCGACCGGGTGCTTGAAGTGCTCGCTTCCTGCGGCTTGTCCTCCTATCATATCGATCGGTATCCGCATGAATTTTCGGGCGGCCAGCGGCAGCGGATCGGAATCGCCCGTGCGCTGATCCTGAATCCGGACCTCATCATCGCCGACGAGCCCGTCTCCGCGCTTGACGTATCGATTCAGGCCCAGATCATCAACTTGTTCCGCAAGCTGCAGGAAACCGCGGGGCTTACCTACTTGTTCATTTCCCACGATTTGAGCGTGGTGGAGCACTTATGTTCCCGGGTAGGCGTCATGTACCTGGGGAGCATGGTGGAAATGGCTTCCCGCGACGAGATGTTCCGGCATCCGCTGCACCCTTACACGAAAGCTCTGCTCTCGGCTGTGCCCGTGCCGATTCCGCGGTTGAAACGGGAGAGAATCATTCTGAAAGGCGATATGCCAAGCCCGGCCAATCCGCCTTCCGGCTGTAAATTCCATACCAGATGCCCGTTTGCGACGGACGAATGCAGAGAGCGTATTCCCGAATTCCGTGATGCCGGCGGCGGACATTTTGTGGCTTGCCATCTGGTATAGTCCGGAATAAGCTTAGTGACAAGGGGGGATCATCATGTCAGTAGCGGCATTGCCCCAGCCTTACGCGCTGAGAGTCGAAATGATTCGGGCCAAAGGATATTCCGACCTTGAAGTGCTTAAACTGCTGGAGCCGGGGAACGAAACGGATTTAAGAAACGTGAATTCGGAACTGAATTGGGACGATTTTCTGGAATATTGCAAAGAGAACGGGGATCTTATCGAGCGGGCGGTATTCGAAGGATACCAGTTCAAGTTCATTACCGTCGGGGGGTTGAAAAACCTGCTTGACATCAAGTTCAGGCAAAAGGCGGAGAGGGATTATCTTTTTGGCGGAACTCATCTTGATGATTTGCGGATGAACACCCACGACTATCAGCAGCTGCGGAACCTGGTTCCGGGCCACTGGAATTTTATTTGCGAGAAAGTTGACCTGGCGGCGGATGAGATCCGTTTCAAAATAGAGTTGGCCAGCCTGAGCAACGAATAAGAGCTGCATGTCAATGGGGCGTCCGCCGTAAGGAGGGAGGCTCCATTCGTGCTTTTACCCTGAAGAATCCCGCTTTTCTTCGAATCTTTCAAGTTTGAACTCTCTTTCAGCTGGAAATGATAGAGAGAGAAGCCATAACGAAAGAATGGGAAAGGCGGGATAACGATGAAACAAATTATGCTGATAACGGATGGATGTTCGAATGTGGGAGAAAGCCCGGTGATGGCGGCGGCGTTGGCCCGGCAGGAGGGCATTACCGTCAATGTGGTGGGAATTGTCGATTACGGTACGATCGGGGAGCTGGGAAGCCGGGAGATTTCCGAAATCGCCAAAGCCGGCGGCGGGATGAGCCGGATTTCCGGCACCGAGCAGTTGGCCCAGACAATGCAGATGCTGACGCGCAAGACGGTGGTTCAAACGATTCAGCAGGCCGTCAATCAGGAACTGCGGCAGATTCTGGGCGATCAGTCGGTGGGAGACCTGCCGCCGGATACGCGCGCGCAGGTCGTCGAAGTGATCGACGAGCTGAGCGAAAACAGCGAGCTTCAGGTCGCGCTGCTGATCGACGCCAGCGCCAGCATGAAGCCGAAGCTGCGGGCGGTGGAAGAAGCGATTCGCGATTTGATGCTGAGCCTGGGCGCCCGGAAGGGAAGCAGCAAGCTGGCCGTGTTTCATTTTCCCGGTTCACACAGCGGGGAGGACGCCGTGCTTGACGTCGACTGGACGAGCGATTTAGGGTCGGCGCGTTCCCTGTTTCAACGCCTGATGATGAGGGGCGCTACCCCTACCGGTCCGGCAATCTTGAAGGTGATGGAATTCATGCGATATGATACACTGAATGGACACGGATATGAAAAGACTTGGCGCGAAGAGACAGAGGGAAGAGATGGGATGCTAGGTGACTACGTCGTCTAAACTCAGCCTGCCGCAAGGAACACGGGTGAATGGCCGTTACCATGGCGGGAGATACGTCATTCAGCGTTTGCTCGGGCAAGGGGCGAACGGGGTTGTGTATCTCGTGAGGCATGAGAGAAACGGTAAATTATATGCGCTTAAAATGGGCTTTGACACGATCGATATCCAGTCGGAAATCAATGTCCTGAAGGCTATGCAGCGGCAGCACGGCTGGCAGACCGGATCCGCCGGGCGGGATCGCAGGTACCTGGTGGAGGTGGACGATTTCACGCACGAGGGCAAGGCGATCCCCTTTTACGTCATGCGATACGTCAAAGGTGAGCCGTTGCGCGCTTTTCTTGTGAATCAGGGAGTCCGGTGGCTGGATGTCGCCGGACTGAAGCTGCTTGGGGAGCTGCAGCGCCTGCACCAATCCGGCTGGGTGTTTGGCGATTTGAAGCCGGAGAACGTGCTGGTCGCTCCTTACGGTGAGGTAGAACTCATCGATTACGGCGGCGTCAGTTCCATCGGACGAAGCGTAAAGCAGTTTACGGAATGGTACGACCGCGGATTTTGGGACGCCGGAACCCGCGTAGCGGAGCCCTCTTACGATTTGTTCTCCTTTGCCGTCGTTTGCGTTCATCTGCTGGCCGAGGAGCCGCTGAAGAAAGCGGCCACTCAGCTTCCGCAAACCCGCAGCCGCAGCGACCTGCTGAATATCGTACGCGGCGAACCCCGGCTGGAGCCGTACCGGGAATGGCTGCAAAGGGCGATTGCCGGCGATTTTCGCGACACCGCGGAAGCCTGCTCGCTCTGGAGGGAGCTTGTGACCGGGGGAACCGTGACGAAACGAAAATCCAAAAAATCAACGCCGGGCTGGATGCTGGGCGCTTTTGCCGTATCCGTCACCTTATTGCTCTGCGCTATTTATCTGACCCTGCGATTTTAACTATCTGGTTTTAACTACCTATAGAATAGAGGGGGAGCTTCGTATGAACGAACGGACGATGTTTCGCCTGGTTGAAGAGGTCCGGCAAAACGGGGAGACCCACCGGCTGTGGACTCCCGGCGATTGCATCGTCGTCGCCGTCTCCGGCGGACCGGACTCGGTGGCGCTGCTGCATATCATGAAAGAGATTGCTTCCGAAGAAGGAGCGGGGCTGAAGCTGGTCTGCGCTCATGTGAATCATGGCTTTCGAGGCGAGGAATCCGACGCGGAAGCGGAGTTCGTAAGGGAGCTTGCAGGACGTCTTGGTATCCCGTTTGAGCTGGGCAGCTTTGATATTCCTTCCTATATGAAAGAATCCGGCAAAGGCTCCCAGTTGGCCGCGAGGGACAAGAGATACGAATTTCTGCATCAAATCGCGGAAAAATACGGGGCTGCCTCCATCGCGCTTGCCCATCATGCCGACGATCAGGCCGAGACGGTCATCCTCCGTCTTTTGCGGGGAAGCGGACCCTCGGGACTGGCCGGAATGAAAATGAAACGTCACGAAAAAAAAGTGGAACTAATCCGTCCTTTGCTTCGTATATACAAGACGGAACTGGTCCGGGCGTGCCATGAGTCCGGCATTCCGTATGTGACAGACAGCAGCAATTTGCTGAGAAAATACACGCGAAATGCAGTCCGGCTGGATGTACTTCCTTTTTTGGGGCAATATAATGGTCAGTTGGTCCAATCGCTCAATCGGCTTGCCGAAACCATCGGGGACGAGGACGATTTCATGAAGGATGAAGCCGAACGCGCATATGCCGAATTGGTCTTCGCCCAGGGAGAAGAACTGACGTTCCGGGTCAAGTCTTTTGCCGCTTTACATGTCGCTTTACAACGGAGGTTGATTAAATTAATATTAAATTATCTGCCTTTATGTACGGATGAAAGCGATTTTGTCAAGATTGAAGCGATTCGGCATGGCGTGGTGCAGGAGATGCCCACGACATGGAGCCTTGATCTTGGCGGCGGTTTGCGCTGCTTGCGCGAATACGATACGATTCGTTTTGTCCCGAGCAGAGCGGAAAGTCGGATTTCACAATATACATATGTGGTGAAGCATTTTCCTGCGGAAGTGCCCATCGAGGGCACGGAGCAAAGCTTGCGGTTTTCGCGGCTAGCGGCTGCTGGAACGGACGAGATCGCCGACGCTAAGGCAGAGGGGAATGACAAGGCGGCATTTGATGCGGATGAGCTGGATTATCCGCTTACTGTGCGTTTCCGGCTTCCGGGAGATACCATGAAAGTCATGGGACTAAATGGCAGCAAAAAGGTAAAAGATATTTTCATTGACGAGAAAATACCTCCTTCCCTACGCTCCCAAATCCCGGTAGTAACGGATGCCGAAGGCCGGATTTTATGGATTGCCGGCGTAAGGCAATCCGCGATTGCTGCGGTCAAGCAGCATACGACTTCGGTTGTGCGAATAGTTCTGGATACATCGAGAAACGAGCAATCCCCGCTTGAGGTTTAGCGGAGCTCAGGCATTCATAGTATAACGTAGGAGGTTTACTTATTTTGCAAAACGATATTCAGGAAATTTTGATCTCGAAGGAACAGATACAGGAGAAGGTTGTCGAGCTTGGAAAACAGATCAGCAAGGAGTACGAGGGGCGCAATCCGCTCGTGATCTGCATTCTGAAGGGCGCGTTTATTTTCATGGCGGATCTGGTCAAGGAAATTACGGTCCCGATCGAGCTGGATTTCATGGCGGTGTCCAGTTATGGCGCCTCGACCCGGTCTTCCGGCGAAGTGAAGATTATCAAGGATCTGGACAGCTCCGTCGAAGGACGCGACATCCTGATCGTAGAGGATATTATCGACAGCGGGCTGACGCTCAGCTACCTGGTCGATGTGCTGGAACGGCGTAAAGTGAAATCCGTAAAAATCGTCACGCTGTTTGACAAACCGGCGCGGCGGACAGTAAACCTGGAAGCCGATTTATCGGGATTCGTTCTACCCGACGCTTTTGTCGTCGGTTATGGACTGGATTATGCCGAAAAATACCGCAACCTCCCTTACATCGGGGTGCTGAAGCCGGAAATTTACACAAGCTGATTTCGCCGGCCGGTATGGGCCGAAGGACCACCCCCCGCTTTTTTTGAAAAGGCGTGAGCGGCTATGGTAAAATAACTTAAGGTTTTTGAGAGGAGGTAGGGGATGAGTCGGTTCATCCGGAATTCTGGTTTTTATTTGATACTTTTCTTAGTCGTGGTGGGCATCGTCCAATTCCTCAACAACGGACAAGAGACAACCGTCACCCCTAGGTATGATGAATTGCGTCAGCAATTGCAAAATAACAATGTTGCTGAAATCACCGGTAAGCTGGACGGTGGCGCTTATCTGATCACCGGTAAGTATAAAGAAGCGGTAGGCGGCGAGAAGACGAAAAACTTCTCCACCTATATTCCTTATGATGAGAACGTACTTAAGGAAATTACGGATCTCAGTCAAAAGAACGGTTTTGAGCTCAATTGGAAAAGAATGCAGGGAGAAAGCATTTGGCTGACGCTGCTCACATCCATTGTGCCGCTGGCCATTATGTTCGTCCTGTTCTTCTTCCTGTTTAACCAGGCGCAGGGCGGCGGCGGCAAAGTGATGAACTTCGGCAAGAGCCGGGCTCGCCTCTATAACGAGGAGAAGAAGAAGGTTACGTTCGAAGACGTTGCGGGAGCCGACGAAGAGAAGCAGGAGCTTGTCGAAGTCGTTGAATTCCTGAAGGATCCGCGGAAGTTCTCCGCCGTGGGCGCTCGGATTCCGAAGGGCGTTCTGCTCGTAGGTCCTCCGGGAACAGGTAAAACGCTCCTGGCTCGCGCAGTTGCAGGTGAAGCCGGAGTTCCGTTCTTCAGTATTTCCGGTTCCGACTTTGTGGAAATGTTCGTCGGGGTCGGTGCTTCCCGTGTGCGGGATTTGTTCGAAAACGCCAAGAAAAACGCTCCATGTATCATTTTCATCGATGAAATTGATGCCGTGGGACGTCAGCGCGGCGCCGGACTCGGCGGCGGACATGACGAACGCGAACAAACGCTCAACCAATTGCTCGTAGAAATGGACGGTTTCGGCGGCAACGAAGGCATCATCATCATCGCCGCAACGAACCGTGCGGATATTCTTGACCCGGCCTTGCTTCGCCCGGGACGTTTTGACCGTCAAATTACGGTCGACCGTCCGGATGTCAAAGGCCGCGAAGCGGTGCTGCGCGTACATGCGCGGAACAAACCGCTCACCAAAGACGTGAAGCTTGACGTCATTGCAAAACGCACAACCGGATTCACCGGCGCCGATCTGGAAAATCTGCTTAACGAAGCGGCTCTCCTCGCGGCCCGCCGGAACCGGAAAGATATCTCCATGCGCGAAGTCGACGAAGCGATCGACCGTGTCATCGTCGGTACCGAGAAACGCAGCCGCGTCATCAGCGACCGCGAGAAACGGATTGTCGCTTTCCACGAAGCCGGCCACACGATCGTAGGTTACTTCCTGGAGCACGCCGATATGGTGCATAAGGTTACCATTATTCCGCGCGGCCGCGCAGGCGGGTACGTCATCATGCTGCCGAAGGAAGACCGCATGCTGGCGACGAAGAACGAGCTGCTGGATCGGGTTACCGGTCTCTTGGGCGGCCGGGTGTCCGAAGAGCTGTTCATCGGCGAGATCGGCACCGGCGCGTACAGCGACTTCCAGCAAGCCACAAGCATCGTGCGCAGCATGATCGTGGAATATGGGATGAGCGAGAAGCTCGGGCCGATGCAGTTCGGCACCTCGCAAGGTCAAGTGTTCCTGGGCCGCGATATCGGCCATGAACAAAATTACAGCGATCAAATCGCTTACGAGATCGACCAAGAAATGCAGCGGTTCATCACCGAATCCTATGAACGTTGTAAGAACTTGCTGATCGAGCACACCAAGGAAGTTCACCTTATTGCCGAAACGCTGCTTGAAGTGGAAACCCTGGAACTCGAACAGATCAAAAACCTGATCGAGCATGGTTCCATCGATGGAAACGGACCGAAAGGCGACAGCGGCGGTTCATCGGAACCGGGCGAACCAATTGTTGATAACATCGGTGAAGTTCGCGTTCGCATCCAAGGAAAAACCGAAGATCCGGCTCCTACGTCCGGAACGGTCGGCGATATTCCGAATGATGTTCCGGGCGGAACGGCAACCGATCGTACGAACGATCCGGTGGTGGACGCTCCAGAAGGAACTGTTAGCGATGCTCCGGCGGGGCCGGAACACCGCGACGACTCCGATGACCAAGGAACGGGAAATGGCGGGAATACGCCAACCGTTTAATTCGATAGGAAGTGAATCCGGGAAACGAATGCGTTTCCCGGATTTTTTTGACCGTGGATTTTTTGTGATTGATTCAAATTTTAAATGTTCAGGAAAGCCGGAAACGATGCAATTGGCCTCGAAATAAAAGGGAAATGCCGCATTTATGACTGCTCCGGCTCATTGACAGTGCCTTTCACCTTGTGTAAATTAGGTGTTAAACACCGTGTGAAATTTAATACGTTCTTGCCGTTTCACGCAGGATTGCCATAAAGACAGGCGCCATAGGCGCAACTAGAGAGAACCCGCGGCTTGCCGGCCGGGGGGGCGCATAAGGGGGAGGAAAAACAAGTGGAGGCTCAAGCACTGGAGCGGAAGGCGGAGATGAACCGCGAGCTGCGGGAGAAGCTGCTTCAGCTTAAGAAAGAGCGCAATGCGATCATTTTGGCGCATTACTATCAGCGCGACGAAGTTCAGGAGGTTGCCGATTTTCGGGGCGACTCTTTTCTGCTTGCCCAAAAAGCCGCGCAAACGGATGCGGAAACGATCGTTTTCTGCGGCGTTCATTTTATGGGCGAAAGCGCCAAAATTCTGGCTCCGAACAAAACCGTACTGATTCCCGACGAACGGGCGGGCTGCCCGATGGCGGACATGGTTAACGTCGACGGTCTCAGAAAGCTCAAGGCGCAGCATCCGAACGCCAAAGTGGTAACGTATATCAACTCTTCGGCGGAGATCAAAGCGGAGACGGATATCTGCTGCACCTCTTCTAACGCGGTGAAGGTGATCAACTCCGTCGACGCCGACGAGATCATCTGGGTGCCGGACAAAAACCTGGGCCATTACGTGCAGCAGCACACCGACAAGAAGCTGATCATCTGGGAAGGATACTGCAATACGCATGATATGCTGACCATCAAAGATGTCGTGGAGATGAAGGCGAAATATCCGAACGCCGAGTTTGTCGTCCATCCGGAATGCCGTCCGGAAGTGGTGGCGATGGGCGATTACGTAGGCAGCACCACGGGGATTTTGGAATACTGCAGAAATTCGCCGCACAAGGAATTTATCGTTGGTACGGAGGACGGAACGGGATATCAACTGCGGAAAGACAGCCCGGATAAAGAGTTCCATTTTGCCACGAAATATCTGGTATGCCCGAATATGAAAGTCAATAATCTCAAGAAGCTGGTCAAATGCCTGGAAACGATGCAGCCACAAATCTACGTGCCGCCTGTCGTAGCCGACAAAGCCAGAGTTTCCTTAGAGCGCATGCTGCAAGTCAAGTAGTATGCGCTACTCTCTTGTTCAAGACAGGTGACGACTCATGATTCCACAATATTTGATTGATTTCGATTTGGGCAAGCTGCCCGTCGTAGACACGGACGTGATTGTGATCGGATCGGGGATTGCCGGTTTATATACCGCGATAAAAGCAAGTGAAGACCACCGCGTGATTATGATTACCAAAAAGGCGCTGCTGGAAAGCAATACGAGATATGCGCAGGGGGGAATAGCCGCCGTTATTTCGGAGGACGACTCTCCCGAGTACCATCGCCAGGATACGCTGCTGGCCGGGGCCGGATTATGCTCCTCCCAATCGGTCGATATCCTCGTGAACGAAGGCCCGGCCCGGGTTAAGGAACTAATCACGCTCGGAACGGCATTTGATTTGGAAGACGGCGAGCTGGCGCTGACCAAGGAGGGAGCGCACAGTCATCGGCGCATTTTGCACGCCAACGGCGACGCAACCGGATATGAAATCGTCCGGGCTTTGTCGGAGCAGGTAGCGGCTCATCATAATATCGAAATTTGGGATAACCATTACGTAATCGACTTGATCACCGAGAACAATGAATGCTTGGGGGCTTTGGTGCAAAAACCGAATGGACAGCGCGTCTTTTTGCGCGGCCAGGCGACGATCCTGTGCTCGGGCGGAGCGGGGCAATTATACCGGTATACGACCAATCCCGAAGTGGCGACCGGCGACGGCGTTGCGATGGCGTATCGCGCGGGCGCGCTGATCCGGGATATGGAGTTTCTGCAATTTCATCCGACTTCCCTATGCTATCCCGGAGCTCCCCGTTTCCTGATCTCCGAAGCGGTACGCGGGGAAGGAGCGATCCTGCGGAACATTAAAGGTGAACGATTCATGGAAAAATACCATGAGCTTCTTGAATTGGCGCCGCGGGACATCGTGGCCAGGGCGATCGTCGACGAGATGGAAGCGACCGGGGCCAGCATTGTCTATTTGGACATTACGCATGAGGACCCGGAAGTAATCAAGCACCGGTTCCCTACGATTTACGAGACTTGTATCGGTTATGGGCTGGATATGACTACCGATTGGATTCCGGTCGCTCCGGCTGCGCATTATATGATGGGAGGCGTTCGTACGGGGCTTCATGGCGAGACAAGCGTTGAACGTTTATTCGCCTGCGGCGAAGTGTCCTCGACAGGGGTGCACGGCGCTAACCGGTTGGCGAGCAATTCGCTGTCCGAAGCGCTCGTATTCGGCCGCCGAATCATCGAACGGATTCGTACGCTTTCGCCTCTTGAGAAGACGGGGAAAGGTATTTCATTCTCGGCCGGACGACATGAACCGGCTCCTTCCCAGATCATCGAACGCCGTCTTGAACTGCAGAAAACGATGGTGCGCCGGGTTGGGCTGCGGCGGACGGAGCAAGGCTTGACCAAGGGACTTGAAGAACTGCGACGTCAGCATCCGATTTTTGAAAAAGTTCTGAATACGCGGGAACAGTGGGAATACGCGAACCTGCTGACTTGCGCCACACTGCTGGCCGAATCCGCGCTGATCCGGGAGGAAAGCCGAGGCGGCCACTATCGCGAGGATTTCACGGAGCGGGATGACGTCCATTGGCGCAAGCATATTTTGCGGCAGCGCGAAAAAGGAACGTTGGAGGAAGTTAGCGATGATGTTTAACGGATATAACGAAGGATTGGTCGAGTCGATTCGCGGCTGGCTGAAGGAGGATGTCGGCTCCGGCGACGTGACGACCGGAGTGACGATTCCTGCCGGACATGAATCCAAAGGGATTATTCACGCCAAACAGGACGGAATCATTGCCGGCGTGCCGGTAGCTCAGTTGGTGTTCGAGGTTGTGGACCCGGCCCTGGTATTTACCCCGTTCGTGCATGACGGAGAAAAGGTCGCCAAAGGAACGGTGCTGGCTCAAGTGGAGGGCAGCACACACAGCATTCTTACCGGCGAACGGCTCGCTTTGAATTTACTGCAGCGTTTATCCGGCATCGCCACGCGCACCCGGGTTTTTGTCGATGCGCTGGGGGGCTTGCCTACGCGCCTTGTGGATACGCGCAAAACAACGCCGGGTCACCGGATGCTGGAGAAGTATGCGGTTCGCACCGGTGGAGGCGCCAACCACCGCTTTGGACTGTACGACGCCGTGATGATCAAGGATAATCATATTAAAGGAGCGGGCGGCATTACTCCGGCGGTCAGCCGCGCCCGTGCGAACATTCCGCATACGATGACGATCGAGGTTGAAACGGAAAATCTGGAGCAGGTTGAAGAAGCTTTGGCGGCCGGCGCCGATATCATTATGCTGGACAACATGGCTCCCGATGTGATGAAGGAAGCCGTCAGACGGATTAAAGCCAAGGCTCCGCACGTCAAGGTGGAGGCTTCCGGCAATGTATCGCTGGCGACGATCCGCGGGATTGCGGAAACGGGCGTCGATATCATTTCGGTCGGACGCCTGACCTATTCTTTTGAGAGTCTGGATATCAGCCTCGATCTCGGTGCCAAGAAGGAGGGTTAAAGGCCATGTTCCTTGTGGTCGATGTAGGCAATACCAATATCGTGCTCGGCATATACAGGAAGCGTGAGCTGCTGCATCATTTCCGGATCGGCACCAACCGCCAAGCGACGGTCGACGAATACGGCGTCCTGATTCATAACCTGTTTCATATGTCCGGTATTGTCGTCGATGAAATTGAAGGGGTTATTATCTCTTCGGTAGTTCCGCCGCTGATGCATGTGCTGGAGGAACTGTGCGTGAAATATTTGCGTCATAAACCGCTAGTCGTTGGACCGGGGATTAAAACCGGCCTCAATTTGCGTTACGAGAATCCGCGGGAAATCGGAGCCGACCGGATCGTCAACGCCGTCGCTGCCATTGAGCAGTATGGTGGGCCTCTGGTCGTCGTCGACTTCGGTACGGCTACGACTTTCGATTGCGTCGATGCGCAGGGGAACTATCTCGGCGGAGCGATCGTGCCGGGCATCGGGATTTCCACCGAAGCGCTCTACCAACGGGCGTCCAAACTGCCGCGCATCGAGCTCGAGAAGCCGAAAAAGGTCATCGGCCGCAACACCGTACATGCGATGCAGGCGGGGATTATTTTCGGCTACGCTGGGCAGGTGGACGGCATCGTCGAGCGGATTCGCCGCGAAATGAACGCCGAACCGAAGGTGATAGCAACCGGCGGATTGGCCGAACTTATCGCTAGTGAGACGAAGTCGATCGAGGAAGTGAATTCCCAGCTTACGCTGGAAGGTCTGCGCATCATTTACGAGCGTAATCAGTAATTTTGCCGTTCTGCAAGATGGATATACTGTGAACAACAGCGATCGAAAGAATATTTCACACGGCTGGCCACTATACGTATTTAATTTTTGGTTCAATCTATATAGAGAGATTAGATTATAAAGCACAGGGAGGTGTTCGGATTTATGGAACAAGAAGTGAAGAAAGACCGTTTGATCCGCGGCACCGCCATGGATGGGAAAGTGCGAGCTTTTGCCGTCCGGACGACCCAGCTTGTGGAGGAACTGCGCCGCCGTCATGACACGTACCCGACGACGACGGCTGCGCTGGGGAGAACCGTGACTGCGGCGGCCATGATGGGAGCCATGCTGAAGGGCGAGGAAAAACTGACGATTCAAGTCAAAGGCGATGGTCCGGTTGGCCAGATCGTGGCGGACGCAAATGCCAAAGGCGAAGTTAGGGGTTATGTGAAAAATCCCCATGTTCATCTGCCAAGCAACAGTAAAGGTAAGCTCGATGTTGCCGGAGCGGTCGGAACGACCGGCTTTATCCATGTGACCAAGGATCTCGGTCTGAAAGAGCCGTACCGCGGCAGCGTTCCGCTGATTTCGGGCGAGCTTGGCGAAGATTTTACCTATTACTTCGCCGTTTCGGAACAGACCCCGTCCGCAGTGGGGCTTGGCGTATTGGTGGACACGGATTCCTCCGTCATCGTGGCGGGAGGCTTTATCATCCAACTGCTGCCGGGGCTTAGCGACAGCGAGATCGACGCCATCGAGCGGGCGATCGGTTCGCTTCCGCCGGTAACGGCTCTGCTGGACCAAGGCCTGGAGCTCGACGAAATGCTCCGCTGGATTGTGCCGGACGTAAAGGTGCTTGAAGAGATCGACATTGTATTTTCCTGCAGCTGTTCGCGCGAGCGCGTGGAGCGCACGTTGATCAGTTTGGGGAAAAAGGAACTGACCGAACTGCGCGATGAAGGTAAAGAGGCCGAGGTCATTTGCGATTTCTGCAATGAGGCCTATGTATTTACGGATGGAGAGCTCGACCGGCTCATTGAGCAGACCGAGAAATAATGAAACCTATATAAATTGAACAAGAACCTTCGATACTTTGCGATTTGGGAGAAGTCCCGGAAAGCAAAGTATTTTTATGCCCTTTCTTGACAACGATTAAAGGAGTTGCTAAGATAATAAGTAGAAAACCGACTTAATTACTCGGATATAAATGAAAGCGCGACAAATTGAGAATTTTAATAATTAAAACCTTGATGATTTCAGCTTACATGGCTTTTCCGTTTTATAGTATTTTTTATCCTAAAGGAGGATCATTAATATGGCAAAAATCGTGAACAACGTAACAGATCTGATTGGCGGCACGCCGCTTGTCCGTTTGAACCGGATCGTTCCGGAAGACAGTGCGGAAATCTACGTGAAGTTGGAATACCAAAACCCGGGCTCCAGCGTAAAAGACCGGATTGCTCTCAGCATTGTGGAAGAAGCGGAAAAAGCCGGCAAGCTTAAACCGGGCGGCACCATTATCGAAGCGACTTCCGGCAACACCGGGATCGGGTTGGCTATGGTAGCCGCGGCTAAAGGCTACAAAGCGGTGATCGTCATGCCCGAAACGATGAGCATTGAACGTAGAAACCTGCTGCGCGCTTACGGTGCCGAGCTGGTATTGACGCCGGGTGCCGAAGGCATGAACGGTGCGGTTAAGAAATCCGAAGAAATTTTGGCCGCTCATCCTGATTATTTCCTGGCCGATCAATTCAGAAACCAGGCCAACGTTAAAATTCACCGCGAAACGACCGGTCCGGAAATCGTTGAAGCGATTCAATCCCTGGACGGCAAACTGGACGCGTTCGTTGCCGGGATCGGCACGGGCGGTACGATCAGCGGCGCAGGCGAAGTGCTGAAGAAAAACTTCCCGGATATCAAAATTTACGCAGTTGAACCGGCGGCATCCCCGATTTTGGCCGGCGGCAAACCAGGCCCGCACAAAATTCAAGGCTTGGGACCAAACTTCATCCCGGAAATTTTGAACCGTGAAATCTATGACGAGATCATCCATGTCGAAAATGACGAAGCGTTCGAACAAGCGCGGATCGTTGCGAAGCAAGAGGGCATCCTGTCCGGGATTTCCTCCGGCGCGGCCGTATTTGCCGCACTGAAGGTTGCCAAGGAACTCGGCAAAGGCAAACGTGTCGTAGCCGTCATCCCAAGTAACGGCGAACGTTACCTTAGCACGCCGCTGTACAACTTCGAAGCTTAATTCGAATACGCTGCACGGATAAATTCATGATCTCCTGTGGAGGGAGATTGGGCACGACCCCCATCGTTGTTCTTAAAGAACTCGGTGGGGGTTTGTTATTTTGGGGATTTTCAAATAGATAAAAATTTTAGTATACTAGCTAGCAAGTTGAATTAACAAGGCTGGGGGTTTATTTACGGGGAATGGAAACGGTCATTGAGGAAAAGCAGTGGGAACAGTGGATAAGCGAAGAGAATTGGACGATGCTTCCCTTTGCCGCAAAATACAGGCTTACCGGCGGGTTGCCCAAAGATTGGCGCAAGGCTTGGGAACAAGCCGGGGAATATTCCTTCGTGTTGGAGAGCGGAAAAAACGGGCGGTACACTTTTCTGGGGCTTACTCCGGTTTCCGTGATTCGCGGAAAAGGGAATGCGGCAGTCATGCGGGATCTGAGGAAAGGGGCAGGCTCGGACACGCAGGTATGGGGAAAACCGCTGGAGGTGCTTCGGGAATGGCTCGCGCCCTTCAGGTCTCCCTCGGTTCACGGACTGCCTAAATTTAGCGGAGGGGCCGTCGGGTTCTTCGGGTACGATGTGGTTCGATCGCTGGAGCGGCTGCCTAAGCTGGCCGAGGACGATCTTGGGCTGGACGACTTTGTCTGGATGCGTTTTGAAGAGATATGGGTGGTTGATCAGCAGCAGGGCGAAATGTACTGCGTTGTCCATTGTTCGTGTGACAAAGATAGCGATTGGCAGGCGTTATATCGGGAGGCCGGACTGAGAGCCGGGCAAATGGCTGCGCTATGGGACGAGATTATCCTCGCCGAAGCGGAGGTCGTTGATCCCGGCGGCCGTCGAACAGTAGGTACCGAATCGGCGCTAAGGGAAACCGCCTATGCCGAAACCTTGAATCAGGCCGGTTTTGAAGCGGCGGTGCGCCGGGTTCAGGAATACATCGGTGCCGGGGATGTGTTTCAGGTCAATCTGTCGCTCCGGCAGGCCATTCCGATGAAGTCGTCCCCCGAGCAGGTGTACGAGCAGCTTAGGCTGGTAAACCCTTCACCTTATATGGGGCTGCTCCGTTTTCCCGATTTTCAGCTGGTATCCGCTTCCCCCGAGTTGCTGGTTAAGCTGGAGCAGGGGCGAATCAGCACCCGGCCGATCGCCGGGACCAGACGCCGGGGACGTACGCCCGAGGAAGAGGCGCAGATGGAGGAGGAACTCCGCAGCAATGAAAAAGAACGGGCCGAGCATATCATGCTCGTGGACTTGCTGCGCAATGATTTGGGACGGGTGGCGGAATATGGATCGGTACGGGTGAGCGAGCTATTTTGCGTTGAATACTACTCGCATGTGATGCATCTCGTTTCCGAGGTTAACGCGCATCTTTCGGCCGAGAAAACGCCCTATGACGTGATTGCCGCGGTATTTCCCGGCGGAACCATCACCGGGGCGCCGAAGGTGCGCACGATGGAAATCATTGAGGAACTGGAACCGGTCACCCGGGGCCCCTACACGGGAGCGATGGGGTGGATTGACTATAGCGGGAATATGGAATTAAATATTATTATACGAACACTGGTCGTGAAAGACGGATTTGGATACATTCAATCGGGAGCAGGGATCGTCATCGATTCGGTTCCCTATCGCGAATACAAGGAAAGCCACAATAAAGCCAAAGCCATCGCCATGGCGGTCCGAAGAAGCGAGGATCTGCACGGCAAGGCGCCGGACAGGAGATGAAACGATTGATACTGGTGATCGATAATTACGATTCGTTTACGTATAACCTCGTGCAGTATTTGGGCGAGCTTGGAGAGGATGTCACTGTCCGCCGGAACGACGAAATTGACCTCAAGGGCATTGAGTTGATGAAGCCCGACCATATTTTGATTTCTCCGGGACCCTGCACGCCAAATGAAGCGGGAATTACTCTGGAGCTGATCGAGCATTTCAAAGGCGTTATTCCGATTTTCGGCGTTTGTTTGGGCCATCAGGCCATTGGTCAAGCCTTTGGCGGTAAAGTTATTCGGGCAGAACGGCTGATGCACGGGAAAACGTCGCCGATCCACCATCACGGAGAATCGGTTTTCTCCGGTTTGCCGTCGCCTTTTACCGCAACGCGGTATCATTCTCTGATCGTTGAAAGAGAGAGCCTTCCGGACTGCCTGGAGATTACCGCCGAGACCGAGGAAGGCGAAATTATGGGGCTGCGCCACAAGGAATACGCCGTAGAAGGGGTTCAATTCCACCCCGAATCGATCATTACCGATCATGGGCATCAAATTCTGTCCAACTTTCTGAACCGGACGACGGAAGCGCGGGCATGAACATCCTTGGAGTCAATGGAGTGCCTACTCCTGCAGCCGAAGCCGTGATATCCGTAATGGATCACGGCTTCATGTACGGAATGGGCTTATTCGAGACTTTCCGTACATATGGCGGCCGTCCTTTTGTACTGGAAAGGCATTTGGAACGGCTTCGGTCGGCCTGCCGGACGCTTGGCATTCGTTACGACGCCGATAAGGAGCGGTTATCGCGGGAGATCGCGGAGCTGCTTAGGCTTAACGGCTTGACCGACGGATATATCCGGCTCACGGTTTCGGCGGGCCAAGGCCCTTTGGGGCTCCCTGCCAGCGATTATACCGAACCGTCCGTTATCCTTTACGTGAAGCCGCTGCCTAGTCCGCCCGCCTGGCAGTATTCCCGGGGGAAAGCGCTGGTGCGGCTTGAAACGCGGCGAAATACGCCGGAAGGCGATATTCGCTTTAAATCGCTGCACTATATGAACAACATTTTGGCGAGGCGCGAGCTGGCTGAATTTGAGCGGCGGGCGTCAGGCGAATTATCCGGATATGATGGAGCCGTAGAAGGCTTGATGCTGACCTCGGAAGGATGGCTTGCCGAGGGGATCGTCAGCAATTTGTTTTTTATCCTGGGCGGGAAGCTGTATACGCCGGGGATTGAAACCGGCATTTTGCCGGGAATCACCCGGGCCTTGGTTCTGGAGCTGGCCGCTGCTCATGGACTGGCTGCCCAAGAGGGATGTTACGCTTGGGAACGTCTGCTGGAAGCGGATGAGGTGTTCATGACGAATTCCATCCAGGAGCTGACGCCGGTAACCAGATTGGTTAGTGCGAGTACAGACGGCCGGACAGTTGGGAACGGAAGCATTGGGCCGATCACGCGAATGTTGCTACGGGACTACAGAGAGAAAGCGGGGGTATCACGTGCATCCGACATTATATAAACGGAGTTACCGCTGTGGCGACAGCATACTGACGCTGGGGGAACGGACATTGGTGATGGGGATACTGAACGTCACGCCGGACTCTTTTTCCGATGGCGGCCGTTATAATAGCATTGAGCAAGCTCTCCGTCATACGGAGCAAATGATTCGGGACGGAGCCGATCTGATCGATGTCGGCGGCGAATCGACGCGGCCCGGGCACGAGCCGGTTGGAGAGCAGGAAGAGCTGGAGCGGGTGATCCCCGTGCTCGAAGCGATTCATCGCGAGTTTCCTCAACTCCCGGTTTCCGTGGATACGTATAAGGCGCAGGTTGCCCGGGAGTCGTTGAAGGCCGGGGCTCATATGATTAACGATGTTTGGGGCTGCAAGGCCGATTCCCGTATGGCCGGGGTGGCGGCGGAATTCGAGTGCCCCGTCATTTTGATGCACAACCGGGACAATCGCGATTACA
Source organism: Paenibacillus terrisolis (assembly GCF_056171975.1). Lineage (NCBI taxonomy): Bacteria > Bacillati > Bacillota > Bacilli > Caryophanales > Paenibacillaceae > Paenibacillus > Paenibacillus terrisolis. The sequence goes on from NZ_JBKFGG010000033.1 coordinate 81,133, forward strand.
ACGACCTTTTGGGGGATATCGAAGCCGACTTGCTGGAGAGTGTAAACCTTGTTCGGGCAGCCGGAGTAAAGGACGACCGCATTATTCTGGATCCGGGGATCGGTTTTGCCAAGGATTACAGTGAAAATTTGCATGTCATGCGGGAGCTGGACCGGCTGGCCGGATTAGGGTTTCCGCTGCTGCTCGGGACTTCGCGCAAAAGATTCATCCGTACGGTGCTCGATCTGCCCGTCGATGAGGTCGTGCTCGGCACGGCGGCAACGGTTGCGCTGGGAATCGCTCAGGGCTGTCAAATCGTACGCGTTCACGACGTCAAGGAGATGAAGCGAACGGCGCAAATGTGCGACGCGATTTTGTATGCATAACCGAGGAACCTGAACTGAAAGGGAAAGGAGGGAGAATGATGGATAAAATGGTGCTTCGCCGCATGGAATATTACGGCTGCCACGGAGTTTTCGAGGAGGAGCGCAAGCTGGGTCAGCGTTTTTTTATCGATCTGGAGTTAGAAATGGATTTAAAGGAAGCCGGCCGCAGCGACGATCTTTCCAAAACGGTGAATTATGCCGAAATTCATGAGCTGGTTAAAAACATTGTCGAGCGAGATAGCTTCAAGTTAATCGAAGCGATTGGGGAGCGTATTGCATCCTCCGTATTGGACACTTATACTATGATAGATGCGTTAACGGTAAAAGTGACGAAGCCGCACCCTCCATTTGATATTCATTTTGAAGGAGTAACGGTGGAACTGCACAGGTCGAGAAAGTGAGAAGCTCATGACGAATATGACCCATCCCTCTGATTTATCAGAGGCTTATATTGCTTTAGGGGGCAATCTTGGAGACCGGGAAGCCGTTCTAACGGAGGCGATCTCCTTGCTGGGCGAGCATCCTGGGATCGAGGTGCTGCGCTGCTCCTCATTATATGAAACGGATCCGGTCGGATATCTTGATCAGCCTTGTTTTTTGAATATGGCACTAGCGCTTCGCACTTCGCTGGATCCGGAGGCCCTGCTGACCGTCATGCTTGAGATCGAGCTTCGACTGGGGCGGGAGCGCAAAATCCGGTTTGGCCCGCGGACCGTTGATTTGGATTTACTATGGATGGAAGGCAAGGAAATGAATAGCTCTTTACTGATCCTGCCTCACCCGCGTATGATGGAACGGGCATTTGTGTTGGTACCGCTGGCGGAGATCGTTCCGACAGGGGAATTAACCGGATTGTATGGGCGTGTCCAAGCTGCCCTGGATTCCGTGTCTGGAAAGGAAGGCGTCCGTTTTTGGAAAACAAACAACTGGCCCAGCGCATCCGCGCTTTCCGAAAACTGAAAGGCTACACCCAACAAGGGCTTGCCGAGAAGTCCGGCGTATCGCTCGCCGTGCTGGGGGCGCTCGAACGGGGCAATCGACGCATTGAAGATCAAATTTTAACTAAAATTGCATCCGTTCTCGGGGTATCGGTGGATGAGCTGAAGTCGAAAGAATAGATGGATACAATGCTTACGATGTAAGTTTTGTACGAAGTAGAGTCAAGATGTAACGCTTACAAAACTTTTAGGAGGGACCATCATGCTAAAGATCGGCGATATTGAAATGAAAAACCAGGTTGTGCTCGCGCCGATGGCGGGCGTATGCAATCCTGCATTCCGGCTGATTGCCAAGGAATTCGGCACCGGGCTTGTTTGCGCCGAGATGGTCAGCGATAAAGCGATCATTCACGGCAACAAGCGGACCCGTGAAATGCTGTTTGTCGATGAGCGGGAGAAGCCGCTCAGCCTGCAAATTTTCGGCGGAGACCGCGAGTCTCTGGTAGAGGCGGCCAAGGTGGTCGACCAGGAGACCAATGCCGATATCATTGATATCAACATGGGCTGCCCCGTGCCTAAAGTGACGAAATGCGACGCCGGCGCACGTTGGCTGCTTGAACCGAATAAAATTTTTGAAATGGTGTCCGCGGTGGTGGATGCCGTAAGTAAACCGGTAACGGTAAAAATGCGGATCGGTTGGGATGCGGAACACATTTATGTGGTGGACAACGCCAAAGCGGTTGAGCAGGCGGGCGGCAAAGCCATCAGCGTGCACGGCCGTACGCGCGAGCAGCTGTACACCGGCAAGGCCGATTGGGATTATATCCGCCAAGCGAAGGAAGCCGTATCGATCCCTGTCATTGGAAACGGCGATGTCGCTACGCCTGAAGATGCGAGACGCATGCTGGATCTAACCGGCTGCGACGGCGTGATGATCGGCCGCGGTGCGCTCGGTAATCCATGGATGCTGTATCGCACAGTGGAGTACCTTAAGACGGGAGTTCTGCTTCCGGAGCCGCCTGCCGAGGAAAAAATCCGCATCGCCATTTTGCATATGGACCGGCTTGCCGCGATCAAAGGCGAACATGTTGCGGTACGCGAAATGCGCAAGCATCTGGCCTGGTACTTGAAGGGCTTTAAAGGCGCAGCACGAGTGAAAGACACCATTATGGAAGAAACTAAGCGCAATGAAATGGTGCGGATTCTCGAGAATTTTGTCGCCGAGCTGTCTGTGGAGCCTTCCCGAGACGCCGAATCCGCCTAAAAGCATCAACCGGTATTTGGGAAAAAGGCGGTTTCATGAAACGTTTACATTTCAAAAATCGGGCGTCATTGACATTTGAGAGTGGTTCACCTATAATTTCACAGTATAAATTCGCCACAGGAGATAACTTCCACAATATGGGGTGGTCTGACCCCTCCATAAGATTGCATATGATATTCTCAATGATGCGTGATTTTTCACGACCGTTGCCACAGCGGTAACTTGGGACACCGTATGAGTGAGAGCCAGGTGGCCCAACGTTCCTTTCTTAAAGTAGCGGGGAAGTTCAATTCCGGCGGCGGGAAGGAATCTCGGGTATCGCGCGCGCACAGTGCGAAAATTATTTCCATGACAGGAGAATCGGTTGAGATGAGCGATAAAGAAGTCATTCTTACACAGGATGGTCTAAAGAGACTGGAAGAAGAACTGGAGAACCTCAAATCCGTAAAACGCCGCGAAGTTGCGGAACGGATCAAGGTCGCCATCGGTTACGGGGATATTAGCGAAAACTCGGAGTACGAGGATGCCAAAAACGAACAGGCTTTTATCGAGGGACGGATTATCACTCTTGAGAAAATGCTGCGTAACGCACGGATTATCAACAACGACGAGATTGACACGGATACGGTGAGCATCGGGTCGACCGTGACGGTTGAGGATCTGGAGTTCGGCGATACGATGGAATACGCGATTGTCGGCACCGCGGAATCCGATCCGCTGCAGAATAAGATTTCCAATGAAAGCCCTGTGGGCAAAGCTATTCTCGGGAAGAAAAAAGGCGCCATTGTCGACGTAAGCGTACCGGCAGGCGTGATTCAATATAAAATTGTCGATATTAAGAAGTAAGCCGGAATTAGCGACTAAAGAAGCTTCCCCCGCGGAAGCTTCTTTCACTGTTTCATGTCAGGCTTTTATAATAAGATTAGTCTGAACAAATATAATGCTGCAAGGAGTGGAGCGGGAATGAGCGAGGAACTTACTAATCAGGAAACCGTCGAGATCAGCGAACTGCTGCAAATTCGGCGCGACAAATTGGACGAGCTGCGAGGCCTGGGGATTGATCCTTTTGGCAAAAAGTACGTTCGCACGCATATGGCTGGAGACATCATTCAGCAATATGACAGCTTGACCAAAGAGGAATTGGACGAAAAGCATGTCGAGGTTTCGGTTGCCGGGAGAATCATGGCCAAACGCGTCATGGGGAAAGCCAGCTTTGCGCACATTCAGGACCTGTCCGGAAAAATTCAGCTTTATGTGCGTCAAGACAGCGTGCCTGAAACCAAGTATGCGGCGTTCAACGTGCTGGATCTTGGCGATATCGTCGGGGTAACCGGAGTTGTTTTTAAGACCAAAACGGGTGAAACGACGATTAAAGTTACCGATATCGAGGTTCTTTCCAAGTCGCTTTACCCGCTGCCGGACAAATACCACGGGCTGAAGGACGTTGAACTCCGTTACCGTCAGCGTTATGTGGATTTAATCGTGAATCCTGAAGTGCAGCAGACCTTTATCAAACGCTCGCGAATCATTCAATCCATGCGCCGTTATTTGGATTCGCTCGGGTATCTGGAAGTGGAAACCCCGACTTTGCATAATATCGCAGGCGGAGCGGCGGCCCGTCCGTTCATTACTCATCATAATGCGCTGGACATGCAGCTTTACATGCGGATTGCCATTGAACTGCATCTTAAACGCCTTATTGTCGGCGGCCTGGAAAAGGTATATGAAATTGGCCGCGTTTACCGGAATGAAGGGATTTCGACCCGCCATAATCCTGAATTTACGATGATTGAGCTATATGAAGCCTACGCGGATTACAAGGACATCATGGCGTTGACCGAAAATCTGATCGCTCATATCGCTCAGGAAGTGCTGGGAACGAAAGTGGTTCACTACCAAGGACATGAAGTCGATTTAACTCCGCAGTGGCGCCGTGTATCCATGGTAGATGCGGTTAAGGAAGTCACTGGCGTAGACTTTGCCGTTCAAATGAGCGACGAGGAAGCGCACCGTTTGGCTAAAGAACATAAAGTACCGGTGGAACCGCACATGACCTTCGGGCATATTTTGAACGCATTCTTTGAGCAATTCGTGGAGGAGACGCTGATCCAGCCTACTTTTGTCTATGGTCATCCGGTCGAAATCTCGCCGCTTGCCAAGAAAAACGAAGAAGATCCGCGCTTTACCGACCGTTTTGAGCTGTTTATCGTGGCTCGCGAGCATGCGAATGCATTTTCCGAGCTTAATGATCCGATCGATCAACGGCAGCGTTTTGAAGCTCAACTGCTCGAGCGTGAACACGGGAATGACGAAGCCCATGAAATGGACGAAGATTTTGTTCGCTCGCTGGAATACGGCATGCCGCCTACCGGCGGACTTGGGATTGGCGTAGACCGTCTCGTCATGCTGCTTACCGACTCACCTTCGATTCGGGACGTTCTGTTGTTCCCGCATATGCGCTAAACTGCAGATGTTATATGGACAAGCCGGGCCTTTGGTCTGGCTTGTTTTGTTATTTCGGGGGGGCGTTATGGGGTGGTCGTATTTGGAAGTAAAAACATTAAGCAAATGGCTTGCGCGGGCGCGGGAAAGATGGTATATTATAAATCCGGTCGTTATTGAAAGCGTTATTTACAGTCAGCTTAGAAATCGCACAAAAATAGTGCTTGCTAAATAACGCCGGACATGATATATTATAAAAGTTGCCGCTGAAACAACGGTAACGAAGAAAAACGAAGTTGATCTTTGAAAACTGAACAACGAGTGAGT
>NZ_JBKFGG010000034.1:0-84983 GCF_056171975.1 Paenibacillus terrisolis
ACGTTCTCCCGGCCACTTCCATCGTAAAACGACCATAAAAAAAGGCCAACCAGAAATTCTGGCTAACCTGATAATACGAAGACTACTTGTCAGTCCCAACCGATCTGAAGGCGCTTGAGAGCGTTAATGATGCTGGATTATGATAAGTCATATGGGAGCAATAACTCTGATTAATTCGAATGAGTTTTCTTTGTAATATTGTAATACTGTAATTTTGTAATGATCTGTGGCGCGGGAAAGTTGCGAATTGATGACCTAATTGTATCTATGAGATACATGGATTAAGTATCGTCTTATGAGCACTCTCGATATAGCTCAATAGACAAAACTGTATTCACAAAGATATACAGGAATAATTTAGGAAATCTATGATATGTAGTCACATTCCTTCCTTCAGCAGAATATAGCAAGAGCAAGCAGGGAATCCCTTCCTTTTGTCGAAATGTTGTTTTGTGGAGGCGATATTGGAATGGATATAAACCACAGGGACAGTCTTATTTATAAATTGAGTACTGTCAGCGCAGAACAGATGCAAAACATAGATTTATCTTTTCACCTCGTGAGAAAGCAAACTGAGGCTGATCAATTTTACCAAACATTAGAAATAGCTCTTCATCCGGATGTTAAAAAATGGGTAAGAGAAAATATTGTTAGGACCCTACAAGAGTTAAAAGAAACAAATGAAACAAATACCGAGGTTTTCCTTGTAGGTGATTATAACCACGAAATCTCTCCAAACGATAAAATCGCTAGATTTGCTTTAAACCAAGCTCTGTTGGATAAGAAGGGAAGTCTTATTACATCTTTAAGAAGTCCTGACCCTAATTATCCAGAGAAGAAAACTAACTTTCAAATTGTAAAATTGACCTATGAAGAGCGTAGCGCATACTTTTGCTACTACAGGGGAACGAAGAAGAATAGCTCAAAAAAGAAGTCGGTATTTAAAAATGCCAATCAGTTTGTTTTCCTCGATGAAGCAATCATCGATATTGGAGGGAACGTCGACTTTTTTATTGTCGATGACTTCATCTTTATAATCAATGCCAGAAACTTTGAGTTTGCTTTTGACTATCGTGATCACATCAATGAGTTGCGCGATCAAAATATTACCCAGATCGTTTCAATGCCGTTTTTTGATGGTGCGCAGTCGAATAAGGAAGTTTTTGAAGAGTCATGTAAAAGATTCATTTATTCCAGGAGCTTGGCACAAATTAAACCCGAGACATTAACTGCAATACAGGAAAATTTTCAGGACAGATGTGATGAACTAGCGCAAATAAAGGCAAGTCTTCCTGAAGTTCAAGCTGAGAAAGAACGTTATATGACAAAGTACGGAACCATATGGGAATTATTTGAATATATTGACTTGGATACCCGTACAATTATCTTTAAAGAAGGTGCTTCCCCTAAGACTTTGTTACACTTCTTTGCCGATAAGATCGTGAAGTCTTTTGTAACTGAGGACTTCAAGGTAGCAGTTGCCTATGAGTAATTCATAGAGGGTTTGGTTGTTCTTTTGGAGGGATAGTAAAAATGTGGGGCAAAAGAGAACAGGTCATTTTATGGGTGACAGCATACCTTCCCTTGGTATTTATCATGGTCTATAGATTCGTTGACAGCAACAACTTCTTTAAAAAAACTGAATGGGCGAAATGGTTTGCTAAGCTCATTGATAAGACTCTCTTTGACTTGATTATTATAACGATGATAATTGTCATTTCGTTATTTATGTATCGCTTAGTCGCAATGTGGTTATTCAATAATTATGATTCTCAATTGAAAGATAAGGAAATAGGAAAAAATGTATCAGTTAGAAAATATGAACGTTTAAGCGTGAATGATTATTCGTTTTTCCTGATGACTTTACTGTTGCCGTTAGTCTCGATAGACCAAGCATCTGCCATAAATTTAATAGCAACTATTGCAATTGTGGTGATTGTTATTGCAATTTATGTTAAGACGGATTTTATTAGTGTATGCCCAGTGTTCTTTACATCTGGTCGTCAAGTATATAAGGCAATAATTTCAGACCAGAGCAAAGAGGCAGAAATTTCAGATCCGTCAATTCGCCAAGAGGTTATTGTTATAACTCGTGAGAAATCATTAGATTTAAACAACAGGTTTAGGACTGTAAAATTGATCAATAACATATTTTATTTATCCAGTAATAGTCAAGATCAAGATATTAATTCGAATCAGAGAACTTTCAGATAAGGCTATCTACGAATAATCTTGAATACTAGGTTGATTCAACATAACAATTCCTAAGAAAATGGGGACGCGAATTATCGCGTCCCCATTCCGTCCCCAAATAACTTCAACCATCATTTAAAACCCTTATTAATTAAGGATGCCACGCTCTCCACATGCACCGTATGCGGGAACATATCCACCGGCTGCACCTCAACAGTAGTGTACCCACCGTCCTCCAGCACTCTTAAATCCCGCGCCAGAGTCGAAGGGTTGCACGAGACGTACACCACGCGCTCCGGCCGCATTTCGAGGATCGTGTCCAGCAGGCGCGGGTCGCAGCCTTTGCGCGGCGGGTCGACGACGATGACGTCGGCTTCGATGCCTTGGGCTTTCCAGCGCGGAATGACGTCCTCGGATGCGCCGACCTCGAACTTCACGTTGCGCATGCCGTTAAGTTCGGCATTGCTGCGCGCGTCTTCGATCGCCTCTTTGACGATTTCGACGCCGTACACCTGATCCGCATGCTGAGCCAGGAACAGGGAAATCGTCCCGATGCCGCAATAGGCGTCGATGACGGTTTCTTTGCCGGTGAGCCCGGCATATTCCACGGTTTTGCCGTACAGCACCTCGGTTTGAACCGGGTTCACTTGGTAAAAGGACCGGGCCGAGATGGCAAACTGCACGTTGCCGATGTAGTCGTATATAACGTCGCGGCCCCATAACACCCGGGTCTCATCGCCGAAAATCACGTTGGTCTGCTTGATGTTCACGTTTTGGCAGATGCTGGCGACGTCCGGGATTTGCTCGCGAATGCTGCCGATCCAGGCATCGACACGCGGAATATCGCGGCCGTTGGTCACCAGCACGATCATGATTTCGCCGGTGCGGAACGCCTTTTTGATCACGACATGGCGCAAAAGGCCGCGGCCGGTCACTTCATTGTAAGCGGAGATGCCCAAGTTCCGGCCAATCTCCTTAACGCGGGCGATTACCACGTCGTTATGCTCATGCTGAATCAGACAGGTCTCCATATCGATAATCCGATGGCTGCCCCGGGCGTAAAAGCCTCCGACCAGACCGCCTTCGGCGACGCCGATCGGCACCTGAGCCTTGTTGCGGTAACGCCACGGCTCGCTCATGCCCAGCGTGGGGCGAACGAGGATACCGCCGTCCCCATCGCTGACAACGACCTCGCCTTCGGCCGCTGTCGAGCCTGCGACGCGCAGCTTGCCGATCCGCTCCAGCGCGTCGACGACATGCTGCCGCTTCCACGCGAGCTGCGCTTCGTAGCTAAGGTGCTGCAGCTGGCAGCCGCCGCACTTGTCATAGATTGGGCATGGCGCGGCTACCCTGTCCGGGCTCGCCTCCAGCACGTCAAGCAGCTTGGCGTAGCCATACTGCTTTTTCGTCTTCAGCACCTTCACGCGCGCTTTTTCGCCGGGAAGCGCTCCTTGCACAAACAGCGTATAGCCCTCGGCGCGGCCCACACCTTCGCCGTCGTGGTTCATCCCGATGATATCGACGATCACTTCGTCGTTTTTGGCAACGGGAACACCGGCAAGCGACTCATCGGCAGACACGGGAAGCGCTGCACCCCGCCCCGTATTTCCGCCGCCTCCCCGGTCATTTCGGCGATTTCGCCCATTTTGCTGCTTCTTCATCGAAGGCTCCTTTTTGTTTCCTAGAGGAAAAGTATTTTATACCATAAGAAAATCATGATTGCGCATTCGCTTACTCCGACTCACCACACATGGTTCCCGAAATCCGGCACGCTATCCGCACAAATCCCCCGCCGGTTCGACGGGGGACAAAGCTGTTCAAGCCTATGACCATATGATATCCGCTAAGCAAAAATCTCCAAATGCCGCGGCAAAATCTCGAACACGCCGGGCAGTTCGCCGCCCAGCTCGCCGTCGAGGTTAAGCAGCACGTTGCCCGGCGAGGTCACTTCCATGCGGTGCGTCTTGAAGTAGACGACATGCGAGTCGTTGAAGTGATCGCCACGCAGCGCCATCGTCACCAGGCGGATAAACTCCGCGAGGTTGCATTTCTTGATGGCGATCACGTCGAGCAGCCCGTCGTCGATGCGCGCGTCGGGGGCCAGCTTCTCGAAGCCGCCGACCGAATTGCTGTTCGCGATGAGGAACAGCATGAACTCGCCTTCCAGCGTCTCGTAGCCTTCGGCCTGGATGACCAGCTTCGTCGGCGACAGGCTGGCCATCTTTTCGATGCCCTTCATATAATAAGCGAGCTGGCCGATCAGCGTCTTCAGCCGGCTTGGCACTTCATACGTGAGCTGGGTCAAAGACCCCCCGCCCGCAATATTAATAAAGTGACGGCCATTGGCTTTGCCGATGTCGATCATTCTCGTTTTGTTTTCGATCACCAAATCGCAATAATCTTCCCAGCGCCTCGAAATTCCCATCGCGCGGGCAAAATCGTTGGTCGTTCCCAGCGGGAATATCCCCAGCGGAGGCAGGTCGCTTTTGCCGGCCATGCCGTTCACGACCTCGTTCAACGTACCGTCCCCGCCGGCCGCTATGATAATATCGTAACCGCGGCTGACGGCTTCCGCCGCCTCGCGGGTTGCATCGCCTTCTCCGGTCGTCGCATGACAGGACGTCTCGATCCCGGCGCGGTCCAGCCTCTCCAGCACGTCCGGAAGCAAGCGCCGCATTTCCTCCCGTCCGGAGGTTGGATTATAGATCAACCTTGCTCTTTTCATCTCATAAACGCCACCCGATATTCATAATTTCCATGATCCCATTATATTCAATATTTGACGCAACATCCAGCGGGACAACAGCGGGTGGGGTAACAGCGCCTCTCCCGCATAACGGTAACAGTTCGTCAGGCCGCTCAAACGCGAGGGAATTATCGTGTTCGTAAAATACCCGGAACTGAGAAAAAGCGGAGCGACAATCACATCATATCCGCGTAAAATAGACCATTCTTCAACTTTGCGCCGCAAGCTGTCCGGATTCAGGAGCGCATAGTCCGCTCCCGCCAGGCCGCTGATCGCTAAGGCCCGCGCCGAGAGACGGGATATCCCCTGTTCCCAGCGCTCCAAAAAGCGGGGATGGCTGCTGCCGTGTCCAACCAGCAAGAGCACTTCCCGCCATGGCTCGAGGGACATCGCCTTGACCTTGTCCCAAATCATCTCCGCCACCAGCGGATCATCGTCAATAGGATCACCAAAAAACACGCGTGCGGAAATACGGAAACGCTGCAATGAAGTCTCCTTCTCCGGCGTGCTTTTTACGCCAAATGCATATTCAATTTCATCGATATGGGTGCTTCCGGAGGACATAAACAGAGGGATCACGATGAGATCCGATACTCCCCGGGCCTCCAAACGGTCAATCCCGTCCTGAATCAGACGTCCTTCCACGATTTCGAGGAAAGCAGCCTCCAATTCCAACAAAACCGGCGGATCGCTTAAAGCCAGCTCCGCGGCCACTTCCGCCACGGCCTCATCGACCAGGCTTACCCATCGGGCGTCGGACGACCCGTGACTGACGACGAGCACCCCGGGCTTACGGGCTTGACCGAGTACAGCGGACGGCAAATTCTCCGTCCGCTGCATCATCGACTCCCCTAACCGCTCATTCATAAACCCGTTTATCTGCCCAAACGGTCGAGCGTCATTTTGTAACCGTCGTTGCCGTAGTTCAAGCAGCGCTTCACACGTGAAATCGTCGCCGTGCTGGCACCGGTTTCGGCCTCGATCTGGTTATACGTATTGCCCTTGCCGAGCATCCGTGCTACCTCAAGACGCTGGGACAACGATTGAATTTCGTTCACCGTGCACAGATCGTCAAAAAAGATATAACATTCCTCGATGTCTTTCAGAGTAAGAATGGCTTCAAATAATTGATCGATCGTTTTGTCATTCAATTTCTTCAGCTGCACTGAATAATCATCCCCTACAGTTACTGGTACCACAACCCTATTGTACCTGAGTGGAGGACTCCTTTTCAAGCATTAACGATTTCACGCATTACAGAAAGAACGCCCAAATTCCGCATACGCCTACGAAAACCGGGACATTCGTCCATACGCCGGAAGTTTCGGGCACATACAGTATAGTAATACAAAAGCCTATTCTCCGAAAAGGAAAGTGATGACATGCCACATTATCAGGCTCCCCGTCAGAGCGCGCCGCCGTCCCCGTACTATTATTCCGATTTTTATCCCGGGATTAATCCATATGCCGTAGCACCGATCAAAGCGGAAGCCTCTGCGTTAATGCCCTATTCGCCTAACTCCGCCGCAGGAGGAGCTTCCACGCTTCCGTCTGCCGCGGGCGCAACAAGCGTCGTCCCCAAAACCACCGGGGGTTTCTCTATCCCGAACATGGGCGACCTCAAAAACATCGTCGACCGGTTCGGCGGGATCGAAGGCATTCTGGCCACCGCGGGCAAAGTGCAAAAAGCGATGCAGACCTTTCAGCAATTTGCGCCTATGGCCAAATTGTTCGCAGGACTTCTCCCCGGCGCCAAAAAAGGCGCCAAGAAAACGTCCGAGCGGCTCGACGAGTACAAACCCCGCCGACGCAAGAACACCAAAAAAGGCGCTAAAAAGAAATCAAGCTCCGGTTCCCGCAGCCGCGGTAAATCCGGCAAGAGCAGCAAATCCGGGAAACGCCGCCGTTAACCCGGCGGCTTTCCGGCTTTTTTCACCTGAACCTTTCCCGTTCCGGGTTCAACCATCCCGCTTCACTTAAACCATCCGCGCTTGTTAAACCAGAAAATCATCCAGGCGCCAAGCCCTGCCATCACGGCAAGCACGGCAAAGTATCCGTACCGCCAGCTCAGCTCCGGCATGTTCACGAAGTTCATCCCGTAAATCCCCGCGATCAGCGTCAGCGGCATAAATACGGTGGTAATGACCGTCAGGGTCTTCATGATTCCGTTCATCCGGTTCGAATTCAGCGAAATGTAGGAGTCGCGGAGATCCGCCGTCATTTCCCGGTCGGCCTCAATCATCTCCGACAGCTTAAATAGATGGTCGTAAATATCCGCGTAATAGGCCCGAGGTTCTTTTTCGCCCTGGACATGCTCCGAATTGAGGATGCGGTACATCAAATCGCGCATCGGCACGATCGTCCGCCGCAGCTTCAGCAGCCGCCCGCGGAGGTCGAATACCTGGTTTAGCAGCAGCTCGACCGACTCTCCGCTCCCTTTTTTCTCGAGCTCGTCAAGTTCATCCTCGATGGCGTATACACAGGGAAAATACTCATCGACCAGACTGTCGATCACCGTATAGGTAGCGGCATACGGCCCATGCGACCAGATCTTCCGGTCGTGGGCGCGCTTCGTTATTTTGTCCCAGGACTCGTCCATTTCGTCAAGCGGATGATGATGGAAGGATACCAGGAACTTCGTGCCGACAAAGAGGTTCACTTCCGTCGTCGCCAGCGTGTCCTGATCCAGCGCATGGAGCACCAGAAACTGATAATCCTCGTAATAATCCAGCTTCGGCCGCTGCAGTATGTGCAAACAGTCCTCGATGGCCAGCGGGTGAAAATGAAAAAAAGAAGACAGCAGCTCGGCTTCTTCGTCGGTAGGCGCCTCAAAATCCACCCAGCTCCATAAATATTCCGAATCGTGGATCCGTTCGAGAGCTATTCCCGTCTCCACTTTATGGTCATGCGTCATTCCCATAACCCTGATCATGTTCTCGCCCCCAGACGATTGCTCTATTCCCGCCTTCAAAAAAAAGCCAATCCTAGGATTGGCTTCTACCCGAAATTATAACACGAACGAACGCTTCATCGTTAAAACATTAAAACAACAGCATATAAATGAGCCCAGCGAGCACGGCTACGATCGGAATCGTGATGACCCAGGCAACGACGATTCTTCCGGCCATCGACCAGCGAACCGCCGCAAAACGTTTCGCGGAGCCTACGCCGAGAATCGCCGAAGTGATCGCATGCGTGGTGCTTACCGGCAAATGGATCAGCGTCGCGCCGAAAATAACCGACGCGGCCGAGATATCGGCCGCAAAGCCGTTGATCGGCTCGATTTTGAAAATCTTCGTTCCCATCGTTTTGATGATTTTCCAGCCGCCGATGGAAGTCCCCAGCGCCATCGAGGTTGCCGCGGCCATTTTAACCCAGAGCGGCACTTCCATATGGCTTTGATAGTTGGCCGTCACCAAAGCGAAGGTGATGATTCCCATCGCCTTTTGCGCATCGTTGGTGCCGTGCGTAAAGCTCTGCAGCGCGGCCGTTGCGATCTGCACCAAGCGAAAACCTTTGTTCACCGTATGCGGACTGCGTCTGGCGAAAATCCATTTCAGGATCGTCATGATAATGAATCCGATGACAAACGCGATGAGCGGCGATAAAATCAGTCCCTCGATGATCGTTCTGAAGCCGCTCCAATTCAGATGATCGGAGCCTGCCCCAACGTAAACCGCCCCGGCCAAAGCGCCGATCAGCGCATGGGACGAGGATGACGGTATTCCGAACCACCACGTAATGAGGTTCCAGATGATCGCTGCGAGCAGTGTGGCAACCAGGATCTCCAACCCGTTATCCAGCTTGGCCGGATCCGCGACGCTGCCGCCGATTGTCTTGGCCACGCCCGTAAACAGAAGCGCTCCCAGGAAGTTCATCGCCGCCGCCATCAAAATGGCCGTACGCGGCTTCAACGCCCGAGTTGAAACGGAAGTGGCAATGGCATTGGCGGTATCGTGGAAGCCGTTGATAAAATCGAAGCCGAGCGCCAAAATAATGACAATGAATATAATCAGCAAGTTTGTATCCATTTATTTAATTGCACAGATAATTATCTCGAAAAACGATCCGCGCAACTCCGACCTCCCATTTGTAGTGATTATGAATTGCGCATGATAATGGATTCCAGCATATTTGCCACGTGTTCGCAAGAATCCGTCGTCGTTTCGAGGCGTTCGTAAATTTCTTTCTTCTTGATCAGCAGAATCGGATCGGTTACCTTAAGGAACAGCTCTTTGATGCAAATTCTGAGCAGCTCGTCCCCTTGGTTTTCCAAATCGTTCAGGCGGATCGTATATTCGCGGATAGGAAGCAGCTTCTTTTGGGAAAGCAGATGAATCGCCTTTTGAATTTCATAGGCCGACGTCCGCAAAATTTCCGCAAAATGAATGATATGCTCGTCCGGTTCGGTCATATTGTACATAAAAAAACGGGAAGTAGAAGCTTCCAGCCCATCGATAACGTCGTCCAGCTTCGTCGTCAGGTTCATGATGTCGTCGCGTTCGATTGGCGTAATAAACGTTTTGTTCAACTCAACGATAATCGTGTGTGTATATTCATCGCACTTGGACTCGAATTCCTTCATCTTCTTGGCGAACAATTCAACATCCTTGAACTCCGTTACCTGCTGGGCGAAATAGTCCGCCGAATGCACGATGGTATCCGCCATGTTCTCTAGCGTCTGGAAAAAAATATCCTTCTTCTTCACTCGCATCAGTATCCCCTTTTCTCTAGATAAGGACGTGAATTTACACTCCCTTAATATAACCCTGACTATCTTAACACAACTTGTGAAAAGATGGTCAATAATGTTGCAAACATTTCACGTTCATCAGGCTAAATTCGCCCTATGTTTGACAAACTTATCTTCATTTTTCCATAATCCCGCAATAAGCCCTGAATTTCCCGTTTACTGTACGTTAACATGACTGTCGAAATCGGGTTTATTCGGGACCACATGAATATAGGTATTTCCCGGATATAATGGAATCTCTACATTATCTTTTACAAAGCGGATGATGTCGTTTGCTTTATGAATCCACTGTCCGCGAATGACCTTTCCCCGCTGAAACAGCAGCGCTTCCCCGCCGAAGTCGAGGTCCACGTCCAGCCTCCCCACGTCGTCAAGCACCTGATGGTCCGCGCCCATGACAACCACATTCGTAGCCGTCAACTGCTGGCCGGTTTCCAAATCCGTGTGCGGCTCTCCGTTAATAAAGCGTTTGTACTGCATGCTCGTAGGGTCATATTCATAGGAAACCCGGTAATTATCCAATTGAAATTTGATATCCACGCGATCGGCCGGATCGCCTTCTCCCGGATCGCTGTTATCCCGGAAAAGATAAGCCGGAACCGCGTTGTCTTCCGTGGCATAATTTCGTTTGGCCGCTCCCTCTAGCAGTTTCTCCACATTGGAGTACAAGTTATGCGGAGCCTTGCGGGTTTTATCCCTCCAGAAGTAAGAGCCCGCGTTGACGATTTCATCCAGATCCTGCTTATGCTGCCGCTGCAGAATCGCGTAAGCCTCGTTGCTCGCTCCCGCATGAACCAGCACTCCGTGGTAGCTCTCTCCAAGATCGATCATATAAGGCCGAATGCTGCGGATGGGGCCGATCTTGGCGACATCCTCTCCGCTTTGAAAAATGGCGATAAGCCGGGTGACTCCCCCCTCCGCCAGCACTTCATATACGATATCCGCGCTTGACAGTCCCGATTGGGGACGCGCCGCCGGAGCGTTGTTGACCATTATCGCAAGCGGGCGCCGGGTAATTGGCTTAGCCACCGGCTTGCCTGTGAGCGGGGCCGTGTAGGCTAGCGTCTCGGTCTCGGACGGCGGCGTTTCTGCCGTTCCGTTATTGGTTGTCCCCGGCGAAATGTTCCCCTCCGGTTGCCTTGCATCGGCTCCCGGCCTGCCGCAAGCGGAAATCAGCGTTAAAGCCAGAGATAAAATCAGCAACAATGTTGGTTTCAACAATCCACGTGTCATAGCGCCTCCGTAAATCCAAGTATTTTCTACATTATACGTCGAAGTGCACAATTTGGAAAAGCAGAGGGAAAAATCATGAGACCGGTTAAAATCGCTCAAAAACATTAAAATTTTAGATTAAATATTGTATGTTTAAAATTTTACCACTAATATAAATACTATAAATTAGAAAAAGCTTTGCAGAAAAAGTGCGAATGCTGTCAAACCATACTGTCTTGAAAGGAGATCATTACATGTTTGTCAAATGGCTGCGCGAAAGTGTTGTCGCATCCTGGCTGCTGACGATTATTCGTCTTTATGCGGGATACGAGTGGATCACCTCGGGTTGGGAAAAGCTCACTAAAGGATTTGATGCCGGAGGGTTTATGAAAGGAGCCTTGGCAAAAGCCACCGGAGAACATCCGGATGTACAAGCCTGGTGGGGATCGTTCCTGGAGCATTTTGCCATTCCGAACGTTGGGTTATTTAATGTCCTGGTTCCCATCGGTGAACTTCTCGTAGGGCTTGGCCTGATTCTCGGCTTGTTTACCTGGCTTGCCGCGCTCTTTGGCATGCTGATGAACTTTGCCTTTCTGTTCTCGGGCACGGTCAGCATCAATGCTCAACTGCTGGTGCTCGAAATCTTCATCACCGTCGCCGGCGCCAATTCCGGCCGCATCGGGCTCGATTATTTTGCACTGCCTTATTTCCGAAAATCTTTCGGCCGCCGCAGATAGGCCGCCTTTTAACCTTTATTCAAACAAAAAGCGCAGATCCCGCTGAAAAGGGGTCTGCGCTTATTTCGTTAGGTTGCCGATCATCAGCCGAACTTCCAGCAATTCAAGCTGAGGCTTCCATAATGATAATCCTGGAACAATTTAACGGCGTGGCGCTCATTATCCGCGGTCCCCATGGCGTACAGGAGCGGGACGAAATGCTCTTTTCCGTAGGCCGGAATCGCTTCGCGAACATGAGGCGCCTTCTTGTCGTAGTCGAACAAGGCCCGCAAATTCCAGTTCTGAAGCTGTTCCTCGATCCAACCGTCAAATTCGACGGCCCAGGATGCCGCCGTGTCTCCTTCTCCGCCGAGCAAGCGCAGATTATGAACCAGACCGCCGCTTCCAATGACAAGCACATTCTCTTGACGCAATCCTGCGAGCATTCTCCCGATCGCATACTGCTCTTCGGGCGAACGTTTCGAATCGACGGACAGTTCAACGACCGGAATCTTTCCGTCCGGAAACATGATGCGGAGCACTACCCACGCCCCGTGATCAAGCCCCCTGCCCAACGACAAACGATACGGCAAATTATGAGACCGGAATATGGCCCCGATCGACTCGCACAGCTCCGGATTTCCCGGTGCAGGATAATGAATGTCATACATTTCTTCCGGAAATCCGTAATAATCGTGCATGGTTCCGTGTTTAAGGTCTGCGGTCAGCCACTGGTCGGGAGAGTCCCAATGCGCAGAGAAGATGACAATGGCTTTCGGTGTGCTGATCACTTCCTGCCCCAGCTGATGAAGAAAATCCGTGTAGGCGTTTTTCTCTATCGCCAGAGTAGGGGATCCGTGTGCAATAAACAGTGCAGGCTGAGTCATCGCCCTCAAACCTCCCTACGCCAATAATGGTTACAACTCCATTGTATCCCTACAGGAAGTTATTTACCAGTTTGGCGTTGGTTAAAATTCAAAATAACCAAATTTTAACCGAATTTCTAATTTTAAATCATCCAATTCTGCCAATCGCTATGAGCGGCTTCCAATCGCCCGAGCCAATCCTTGGTTTTGCCGATGAGCTGTTCCTGATGTTCCCCGGATGAATAAGTGTGGTCTCCCTGAAAAATGATCTCTTTATCGCAGCGCCCCTCCGGACGCATCCAAAAAACTTTCTGGTACAAAAAAGCGTAATCGACCGGAATCGTGTCATCCGAAGTACCGTGCACCACCAGTACATCCCCGGTAAATTTAATCGCTTCCTGAAACGGCTGATAGGTTCCCAGCGAATCGAAGAATTGCGAGGTTAGGCCAAAGCCAAGAAAATCGGCCGCCCCCTTCGCCACCGCGTCGTCGTAAACCTTTCGACCGGTTACCTTGATAATATCGTTAAACGGATATCCCACGGACGACCATAGAACCAGATTCTTCACGCGTTGGTCTCTAACTGCGGTAAGGATGGCGATCATCCCGCCGAGGCTGTGACCGATGAGCGTCACCCGGGTCGGATCGATGTCGAAGGCGCTAAGACCGTAATCAAGCACGGAACGGGTCTGGGAGATCATGGAGTCTACCCCGTGATCCCCGTAATTGCCGCTGCTTTCGCCGCAGCCGATATAATCGAAGCGGAGCACCAGAAATCCTTCGTCCGCCAATTTACGCGCCGTTTTGACGAAGAGGCGATCCACTCCGATCCGGCTGCCGACGAAACCATGGCAAATCACGGCTAGCGGCGCGCGATTTTTGCAGCGTCCTTCATGTTTGGCTTGCGCTGGATAATGGATGCTTGCCGTAATTTGCTCCCCTTCATGAGGAATTGTAATTTGCCGTTCCATAATGATTCCTCCCCGTTTCCGCGATATATAGAATTTTATATATCAATTAAATCCGATAAGTTTAATAAGAATTATTAAACCTATAATATCATCGCGGAAACGGGAGTGTCAATGCTTTAACGGTTAGTCGTAGGATTCACGGAAGTATGCGTGAGTTTCCGCCCGGCCTTCCCATTCTTTCATGAACTGGCCGTTGCCAAGGTAATCTTCCTCAGACGAGCAATCTTCTTCGTCTCCGCACAATCCGTGTTCATTCTCTGCGACGACCTCTTCCAGGCTGCCTCGGGAGTTGCTGTTCAGCAAATATCTCCGGGTCAGCTCCGATTCGTATTTTCCCACTGTTGTTCGCCTCCCTTTGGCATAGTTATTGGAGAGTGCGGCTTATTTTATTCCCGGTTCACGGAAAGTCCAAAATTGTTCAGTTGAGGGGGCTT
Organism: Paenibacillus terrisolis; assembly: GCF_056171975.1. NCBI lineage: Bacteria > Bacillati > Bacillota > Bacilli > Caryophanales > Paenibacillaceae > Paenibacillus > Paenibacillus terrisolis. Next base: position 13,892 of record NZ_JBKFGG010000034.1, read on the forward strand.
TTCCTTGTGGACATGCCAAAATTTGATGTATACTACGGAAGAAAATCAGGAATAGGTTTAGGAAAAGAGGTTCATCATGAACGTTCAGGAAATGATCGATGAAACCGCCAAGTTTGGGCAAGCAATGACCCCGGACAACGCGGCTTATTTTGAAAAAATAACTTCCTTCTTTCGCTCGGAAGATACGCTTCTCACGGAGAAACAGCGGGAGAGCGCCTTGCTTGAGTCGGCCCGGAAAATCGTCGGCGGCCAGGATAAGGGTCTTACCGCTCCCGAATTGCTGGGCAATGACCCCGAAGCCTACTGCGAGCAGCTCGCCGACGATATCCTGACCGGTAAACCGCGCACTCTGCAAGAGAAAATCAAGTATTACACCATGATTCCCTGGATTGCGTTGACGTGGGTATTTTTCATTTATATGATCATGGGCTTTTTCGGCAAATGGCTTGGCGGGGAAACGGAGTATACGGAGGTCAGCAGCGCGTCACTGATCATTATCGCCGGTTTATCGATCGTGCTGATCGAGCTGGTGACTAAGTTTCTCGGCTCTCCGGCACCCAAGCGGGAAAACGAACCGCCTAACACCCGCAAGTTTATCGATCTCAAAAGCTTTGGAAGTTACTTGGCGGTTGCGGTGGCCGTGCTTGTTATCGGCTTGTTCCTTGGCCGAACGCTGCCTTCATTTTCCGTATCGCCATGGAATAGCCTGATTATTTTCATCATCGGCGTGGCCGGACAATTTCTGTTTTTCGGGCGGCGCTCCCGATAAAGAACGGCGCAGGAATCATTACCACCCGTCAAACGGGCATGAGGTTAGTAGCCGAAATAAACTTTGTTTGCGTTCAATTAACCGGAGAACTCCCATCTGGAGCTCGAAGTTAACTTATTTTCGATAGCTGGTATTTTGCCAACATACAATAGACTCTTCAAACCACTTTTCAACGAATGGAACCACAATAACTGGAAAACCTCCTGTTATTTAGCCCCTTATTGAATCTGGTCGAACAATAACTGGAAATCCTCCAGCTAAATCATCGATTTAGGCCATAGACTTCCTCATTTGCCGAAATTAGTGGGAGCATTTCCAGTTAAATCGCCGTAAATCCTCATTTTGCTGAAATTAGCGGGAACTTTTCCCGTTAATAGAATTAAATCCCCTTTTCCTTTCGTTATTCAATAGCCGCTTGAATACTTTCCATGTTTCGCTTGTTCAATCGGCTGAAGCCATTAAATAAAAAGCTCCCTTGCGAATTTTCGCGGGAGCTTTTTTGACGCTTGAGGCAGCGTCAATTTTTTAAGATTCGACTTTTTTGCTTAACAGGAGCGTCGCGGCCGCAAACATAAGAACCAGGAAAATGACTTCAAGAAGCAGAGGTCCCAGGAGAACGCCGCTTAGTCCCGATGAAGTTACCGAAGTAACCTCGCCCGAGCCCATTTGAACGGTGCCGATCTTCAGGCCCGCCAGCGTCTCGTTTCCAAACAAGGCCACCTGAAGAAAAGACAGGATCTGCTGAATCGCGAAGAAGGAAATAATGCCGATCCAGGTTCCGATTTTACCCCTTGCCCTGATGCTGGCTCCTATCGTTATCGAGAGAAGAATGATCATGATCGTCTGCGTAAACATAAAGAAAATTCCCGCGATAACCAATAGCCAGTCTTGGGCACTCATCGAATAGTCGATGCCCACCGAATGAATATAAATAACTCCGTGAATCGCCGCGGCCCCCATAATGATTATGCCGAACAACCAACTCAGCAAAATCGCGGAAGAGAGCGTCCAAACCGGCCGTACCGGGAGAAGCCGGCGATGGTAGGCAGTGATGTTGACGCCGTAGGTTTTGCAGACGATGACGATCAAAGCGCAACCGGTCCCAACATAGCATGCGAAGCCAAGTCCGAATATGATACTGTCGGTCCAATGCCGCATATGTCCTACTGTGGCGATCAAAATTTGCGCTAGCACCAGAACGACAGCGATACCCAGAAGAATCGTGGCGTTCCGTTTGATATCGTATTTGAGCAGCCTGATCATTCCGCAAACACCTCTCTAAACATATCGTCCACGCTTTTCCCGTATTTGAGGCGCAGATGTTCCACATCCTCCTGCATCACGACTTCCCCGCCTTTAATAAAGATCACCTCGTCAAAAATACGCTCGATATCGCGCACAAGATGCGTCGAAATGACGAGGCTGCTGTCCTCGCTGTAAAATTCCACGATAGCGTCGAGAATTTTGGCGCGAGCCACCGGATCAACGCCGCCAATCGGCTCATCCAGCAAATACAGCTTGGCATTTCGGGACAAAGCCAGAGTAAGCTGCAGCCGTTCGTTCATCCCTTTGGAGAGCGTACCAACCTTTTCATTCTCCTTCAGGTTCATGAATTCAAGCATATGCCGGGCTTTTTCTTCATTAAAATCCTCAAAAAAATCGCGATAAAAACCAATCGCGTCCCGCACCTTCATCCACGGTTCCGTCAATGGCCGGTCCGGCATGAAAGATACGACGGATTTCGTGGACAGACCCACGGGGATCCCGTTTACGGATACCTCGCCGCTTGAGGGGCGCATCAATCCGGCGGCGATTTTCATCAGCGTCGTTTTCCCGCTTCCGTTCGTGCCGAGCAGGCCGACGATTTTTCCTTCGCCGATCCCGAAGGAGACGCCGCGCAGCGCTTTTTTGAATCCGTAAGCTTTAGAAACACCCTGCAGTTCCAACAAATTGCCCATTGCTCTCACTCCCTTTCTCTATCGCCCGTTCTCCGCCCTGACGGCTTCGGCGACGATGGCCGCTATATCCTGATTTGAAAAGCCCAGTTCCTGCATACCGCCGATAAAGCGGTCCAGCAGTTCTCCGGCCATCTCTTTTTTGATCGTCATAATTTTCGATTCCTCGCTTGTTACGTATCTTCCGAGTCCACGTTTCGTTTCCACGACGGCTTCACGCTCCAATTCCTGAAAAGTCCGCTGAACGGTATTCGGATTAATTTGCAGCTCGGCTGCCAGTTCGCGAACCGAAGGGATCTTGTCTCCGGCCTTCAATCTGCCGGTTACAATTTCTCTTTTTAGATAATTCATAATTTGCAAATAGATCGGCAGATTATTGTCGAATTCAATGCTCACCTTGTGTTTACTCCTTTCCGCCGTGATGCCGCAAGGCGCTGATCTTCACCATCTGTGCGCTGCTGCCCGTTTTAGGCGACATCCCGTTTCTTAAACGTAACAAAGCTGGCAACGAGAAACAAGACCAGATATACGGCCAGCACGATCGCCGAGAACGCCAGCGTCATGCCTTCGAGCGGAGGATGTCCGCCGGCCATGTAGACCGACAAATCCGAATTCGTGAACCAGGCATATTTAATGAAGTCGTACCGCTGCAAAAGAGCGACCAACAGGCTCTCCATCACGACCAGGAACATGGCAACACCGATGGTGACTCCCGTTGAACGGGTAAGAACTCCGATCATAAATGCGATCGTCGCATACACAAGGCTGTAAATGAACTGGTACAAAGCGATGAGAAGGAGGTCATCCCAGCCGGTTTCTCCGGCTCCGAAACCAAAGGTAATTCCTCCGGCCAGTACCGCGCCAATCAAGGTAAAGACCGAAATGGCTATGGCATACAGCAGTACGGCAGCGTATTTGGAGGCGAGAATTTTGCCGCGGCTTTGCGCCCGGATAAGCAGCAGCTTGATCGTCCCGTAGCTGTGCTCCTTGGCGACCGAGCCTGCCGTACCCATAAGGATCAGGAAGGTCAGCAACTGCCCCATTCCGTTTCTGGAGAAGACGGTGGCGGCAAAGTCGAGTCCCACCCCATTGGACTCCTCCGAACCGAAGGAACTCATCATATAGGGGATCAGGATGAGGAAGCCGACGATCACCGCAAAAGGAACGAAAAAGCTGCGCTTTTTCCACATTTTCAGCCATTCGTTAACGACCAGATTACTAAAACTACGCAATTTGATTTCCTCCCGTCCATTTCAGGAATTCGTCTTCCAGAGACTCCTTGTTTTCCTCGATCCGGTAAATGGCGATGCCCTCGGCTCCCAACGCGGTGACGACTCTCGGAATATAACTGTCCCGTACGCCTACCGTTAGCTCACCTTTCTCTACCGAAATGCCGATCATGCGGATCTCCTCCATCCGTTCCAGTCTGGCCTTGGCTAGTGCCGCATCGCTCACGCGGAACGTGATATTGACCCGTTCGGTTTCGACGGGGGCCGCGGCGCCCAAATCCCGTGCGGTCACGAACTTGCCCTCTTGGATAACAACAACCCGGCTGCACATCAGCTCCATTTCGGACAGCAAATGGCTGGAGACAAGCACGGCGATGCCCTCCTCTGCGGCAATCCGCTTCAGATAATCGCGCATTTCGCGAATCCCGGCCGGATCCAACCCGTTGGTCGGTTCGTCCAGGATCAGGATCGACGGGTTATGCAGAAGCGCCTGAGCGATCCCGAGACGCTGGCGCATGCCCAGGGAATACGCCTTGACTCTTTTATTCATCGCCTGCTCAAGCCCAACCAGCTTCGAGACCTCCCGGATCCGCGCCTCCGTGATGCCCTGCGTCATGCGCTGATACTGCTTCAGATTGTCGTACCCGGTCATGTACGGGTAAAATTCCGGGTTCTCGATAATGCCTCCGACGTGGGAGATCGCTTGGGCAAAATGTTTGCGGACGCTTGTGCCTTTGACGATCACGTCGCCTTCCGTCATGCCGATAAGGCCGACGATCATGCGTATTGTCGTCGTTTTGCCCGCTCCGTTCGGGCCAAGAAGTCCTAAAATTTCCCCGGCGCGGACTTCGAACGATAACTTGCTGACGATATCTTTCTTGCCGATTCTTTTGGTGACCTGATTTACGGATAAAACGACCGGATGCGCGTCGTGTTGTGTTGTGTCGTTCACCTTTCCGCTATCCAAATGGATGCTCAATGACGTTCACTCCTCTTTTTGTATCACTGTTATAGTTAGATAGTACACTAGTATGTTGGTAATGTAAATGCTATTTGCAAAAAAAAAACCTCCCCCGGTTTTATGCCGAGGAAGGCAGAGATTTTGACATTGAAACAAACACGATCGCATTTCGCTTGCGGGAAGTGAATATACCGCTTTGGGCTAAGTCCAGCGGGCCGCCCATAACTTCATTTCGTGGCAGATGACGTGCAGATCCATGCCTTTCGGCGTGAGAGAATACTCGACCGACACCGGGACGGTCGGATATACGGTGCGCTCCAGTACGCCCTGCTCCTCCAGGTGCCGCAGCGTACTGCTCAAGGCGCGGGGGCTGACCTTGGGAATTTTGTGCTGCAGTTCCCCAAAGCGAAGGGTTCCGCAGAAGAGCTCCCGAATGACGAGGAAAGCCCATTTCCCGCCCAAGACATCCAGCGTTTTCTCAATATTGCACTCGATATGCTCCGGTGTCTTCGGAACGTAATTGCTTGCGTTTTTAACCGTGGTCATCGGCAAAAGCCCTCCTTGAACCTTACTATATTTTATATAGTGAATATAGTTGCTATCACTAAGTATAAGAATTTTCACTTCTTTAAATTGTATATGAACTTCTATAGAATGAAAATGGTGCCAAAACAATAAACGAGGAGGACTATACTATGAAATATAGAAGATTGGGCGGAAGCGGACTGAAAGTCAGCGAAATCAGCCTGGGAAGCTGGCTTACATACGGAGGTTACGTCGAACGCGAAAACGCGGAGAACGCGATCAAAACCGCTTACGAGCTCGGCATCAACTTCTTCGACACCGCTAACGTATATGAGCGGGGCGCGGCGGAAGAACTGGTAGGTAAAGCCCTTAAAGCCTATCCACGCGAATCCTATGTGCTTGCAACAAAAGCATTCTGGCCAATGGGCGACGGCCCCAACGACCGCGGCTTGTCGCGCAAACACGTGATGGAACAAGCCCATGCGAGCTTGAAACGTCTCGGCCATGACTACATCGACATTTTCTACTGCCACCGTCATGACCCTGAAACGCCGCTATATGAAACGCTGCGCGCGATCGACGATTTGATCCGTCAAGGCAAAGTACTGTATGCTGGCGTGAGCGAATGGCAAGCGTCCCAAATCGCGGAAGCGGTGGGTCTTTCCGACCGTTATCTGCTGGATCGCATCGTGGTCAATCAACCGGTCTACAACATGTTCGACCGCTACATTGAGAAGGAAGTTATTCCGGTCAGCGAACGTTCCGGCATTGGCCAAGTTGTCTTCTCGCCGCTGGCGCAAGGACTGTTAACCGGCAAATACACGTCGGTGTCCGACATTCCGCAGGATAGCCGGGCCGCCAAGCTCGATTGGATGCGCAAAGGCATCACGGAAGAGAAAATCGCCAAAGTGAAGCAATTGGAAGGCGTTGCCTCCGAGCTTGGCGTATCCGTCGGCAACCTGGCGCTGGCCTGGATTCTTCGTCAGAGCAACGTCGCCAGTGCGCTCGTTGGCGCAAGCCGTCCGGAGCAAGTAACGGAGAACGCGAAGGCTTCGGATATTACGCTCGGCGAAGATGTGCTGGCACGTATTGAAGAAATTTTGAAATAATAGATCGCAGAGGTTCTTATAAAACCCGGTTTTCGCCGTTTGAGGCGGAAATCGGGTTTTCTTTCGCCCATCAAAAAACCTTCCCCGACTTATTATCGTCAAGGAAGGCTGCTATCTCCGTCAGATCAGCAGATTAAACAGGTTGAGATCCCGGTTCAGCTCCGTATAGTTGATGCCTTTGGCCTTCATGCGGCCGATGAGGGCTTCATAATCGGATTTGTCGCTGAGCTCGATTCCTATCGTAGCCGGGCCGTTTTCTTTGTTATGCTTTTTGATGTATTCAAATCGCGTAATATCGTCGTTCGGACCAACTACTTCTTCCAAAAATTCGCGCAGAGCTCCGGCCCGTTGCGGGAAGTTGATCACAAAATAATGCTTGAGACCCTCGTATATCAAAGAGCGCTCCTTCATTTCCTGCATCCGGTCGATATCGTTGTTGCCGCCGCTGATAATGCAGACGACCGTTTTGCCGCGGATTTGATCCCGGTACATGTCCAATGCGGATACCGGCAAAGCTCCCGCCGGCTCCACGACAATGGCGCTGTCGTTGTAAAGTTCCAGAATGGTCGTGCACGCTTTTCCCTCCGGAACCTGGACGATATCGTCCAGAACCCGCGAGCAGATCTCGAAATTGAGATCCCCCACCCGTTTTACCGCCGCGCCGTCGACGAATTTGTCGATCGATTCGAGCGTTACGACTTTTTTCCGCTTGAGCGCTTCGGTCATGGAGGCTGCACCCGACGGCTCGACGCCGATCACTTTGGTCTGCGGGCTTACCGTCTTAAAATAAGTGCCTACGCCCGACACCAATCCTCCCCCGCCGATGGTAACGAACACGTAATCGGCCGGAACGGTCAGGCCCTCCATGATTTCCATCCCGATGGTGCCGTTGCCGGCCACGATTTTCGGGTCGTCGAACGGATGGATGAACGTCATTCCCTCTTCCCGGCACGCTTTGATCGCTTCCTCGTAGGCATCGTCATAGGTGTCTCCCGTCAGAACGACCTCCACATGCGCACCGCCGAAGCGTTTAACCTGCTTGATCTTCTGATTGGGCGTGGTGCTTGGCATATATATTTTTCCTCGGATTCCGAGAGAATTGCACGAAAATGCTACCCCTTGCGCATGGTTTCCGGCGCTGGCGCAGACGATCCCCTTCTCCAAATCTTCCGGCAGGAGGCTGCGGATCATGTTGTACGCCCCGCGAAGCTTGAAAGAACGAACTACCTGCAAATCCTCGCGTTTCAAATAAACGCTGCATTCGTATTTGGCCGATAAAGTGGCGTCGAGCTGCAGCGGAGTCCGAACCACAACCTCTTTTAATACATGATGCGCTTTTACGATGTCTTCCATCCCTACGATCTGTCGTTCCGCCTGGTTCATCTCGCTCTCCTCGTTTCACTTCTTTTCTTTCATTCTTCTATATTTACACCCCGGAGCCTTCAGGTTCAAGTTATTTTATGGATAAAAGTTTGCAGATGCCCGTTTTATTTATACATAGCGGAACGCCCCTCATTCATCAGCCTGAAAATCAGGCGCGATCGAAGGGCGTTCTTGGTTCGGATTAATCTTTTTTGGGGATGAGACGCTCGTCCGTGTGCCCCTCGATGTCCTTCATCGGGGCGAGTTCGGTCAGCTTCCATTCCATGGTGCCGTACACCGGATCGGAAGGAAACTCCTCGCCCTTCCGCAGAAATTCCTCGCGTCCCAGCTCATCTCTAAAAACGCCGTCGACTTCCACCTTCTCCCGGGATACGGGCGGCATTTCCTTGCTTTTCTCACTCATGAGGCGTTTTCCTCCATCGGCAAAGAGTTAATGGGAATGATTCCCCAATACCCCTTAACATGCGCTGTTCAGACAAGGATTATCCTATATCTTTGAGCGGAGCATGTGGCGACATCTGCCGGTTTGCGGTTTCATCCGGCGGATGATTCATTCGTTCAAACCAATGCTTTCGCCGCGATATCGGTCCGGTTATGTTTGCCTTCAAATGCAATTCCCGCCGCCGCTTGATACGCTTTTTCCCGCGCTTCGGCTATGGTTCCGCCTAGACCTACGACGCCAAGCACGCGTCCGCCGTTGGTGACCCATTCGCCCAAATCGTTTTTGGCCGTTCCTGCATGAAAAACAACCGCGTCTTGAACATCGTCCAGCCCGTGAATCGGTACTCCTTTTGGATAAGAAGCGGGATATCCGCCCGAAGCAAGCACAACGCATACCGCCGCTTCGTCGCTCCATTCCATCTCCGCCTGATCCAAAGTGCCGTTCACCGCAGCCAGGAAAATCTCCAGCAGATCGCTCTTGAGCCGCGGGAGAACCACCTGGGTTTCCGGATCGCCGAAACGGGCGTTGAATTCAATCGTCTTCGGTTTGCCGTCCGGCGTTATCATCAGACCGGCGAACAGAACGCCGCGAAACGGGCGGCCTTCCGCCACCATCGCTTTGGCGGTCGGCTTGATGATCGTCTCGATCGCTTCCTCGATAATGCTCTCCCCGATATGCGGAAGCGGGGAATAGGTTCCCATACCGCCGGTGTTCGGCCCTTGGTCGTCGTCAAATACCTGCTTGTGATCTTGAGCCGCCGCCATCGGCCGCACCGTCTCCCCGTCGACAAAAACAAGGATCGACATCTCCTGTCCTTCCATGAACTCCTCGATGACCACTTGGCTTCCGGAATCGCCAAACACCTTGTCGACCATGATTTGCTGCAGCGCCGTTTCCGCCTCTTCACGGGTAAACGCGACCGTTACGCCTTTCCCGGCGGCCAGTCCGTCCGCCTTGATGACGATCGGTACCTCCCGGCTCCGCAAATAGGCAAGCGCCTGATCAAAGTCGGCAAACTTCTCGTATTCGGCGGTCGGAATGTTGTATTTACGCAGCAAATCCTTCATGAAGGTTTTGCTGCCTTCGATATGGGCCGCGTTTTTGCGCGGGCCAAACACCGGTATGCTCTTCGCTTCAAAAGCATCCACAATTCCGTCCGCCAGCGGATCATCCGGCCCCACGACCACGAGTCCGATTCGCTTCTCTTCGGCAAACGCGGTCAATTTGTCGAACTCGTTCACCTGAATCGGAACCAGCTTAGCGATTTGCCCGATCCCGGCGTTACCCGGAGCGCAGTAAATGTCTCCCGCCTTGGGGCTCTTCGCCAGGCTCCAACAAATCGCATGCTCCCGTCCGCCGCCGCCGATCACCAAAATATCCATACGTCTCCTCCTTTAGCCATGAAAAGATCATTATTCGTTTATCCGATGCCTCGGTCTCGGTATCCTGGAAAGTTAACCTCATTCAACCCGACTTCTAGCCTCGGAGCCTTTTCTCACCGAGCGTGCTCGTAACCATAGTTTACGAGTAACGACTCCAAGCCCTGGTTTGCAAGCGTGACTCAAACAATGTTTGCAAGTGCGGCTCCAAACGCAAGGTCTGTCATCGCGTGACGGCAGCCAACCATCCTCGTACCTCTCTTGCTTAGCTGGAATTTCTCCATCTAATTGAGTGAAATGCAGCCATCTGGCTATAATTAACCGGAAATTCTCCATCTAATTTGCCTCAAAACCGCTGTATACCGAGTATCTGCTGAAATTAACGGGAGGTTTTCCATTTAAATTACAGCACAAGCTCTATATAACCAAAATAACAGGAGAATTTCCAGGTAAAACGACTCTTCAATCAACTTTGCAACATCAGCAGAGTGACGGTTATACACTTATCCGCATAATGGGAGTTGCAGAACCTGCATCGCCCGTATGTCCTCTCATAGTGAGAGTTTCCGAATGTCCGCATCATCCGCACGTCCTACCATAGTGAGAGTCTCCGGATATCCGCATCACCCGCACGTCCTCCGCTGTTCCGCCAAACACTCAGCCAAAAAACGGCAGGCCGCCGCAGCGGTCTGCCGTCCGGACCTGATTAGTGCTTGAAGTGGCGCACGCCCGTGAATACCATGGCGATGCCGTATTGGTTAGCCACCTTGATCGATTCCTCGTCCTTGATCGAACCGCCCGGTTGAATCACCGCTGTGATTCCGGCCTTGGCCGCTTCTTCCAGCGTGTCGCCCATCGGGAAAAACGCATCGGAGGCCAGCACGCTGCCCTTCGATTTTTCTCCCGCTTGCTCGATCGCGATTTTGGCCGAACCGACGCGATTCATTTGGCCCGCACCGACACCCACCGTCATGTCGTCTTTGACCAGCACGATCGCGTTGGACTTCACATGTTTAACGACCTTCCAGCCAAACAATAGCTGTTTCAGCTCTTCATCGGTTGGCTTGCGGTCGGTCACCACCGTGAGATCGGATTCCTTCAAGGAATGAATGTCGCTTTCTTGAACAACCATCCCGCCTTCAATCGACGTGACATTAAATTGGCCTTTCCGTGTTCCGTTATGCTCCAATCCGCTCAACTTCAAGAGACGAATATTTTTCTTCTGCGTCAAAATGTCCAGCGCTTCCGGCGTAAAACCGGGAGCCAGCACAATTTCCAGGAAAATTTCTTTAAGCTGAAGCGCCGTATCCGCGTCGATCATCCGGTTGGCGGCCACAATACCGCCGAAAATCGATACGGGGTCTGCTTCATACGCTTTGCTGAAAGCTTCAAAGATGCTCGTGCCGATCCCTACACCGCACGGATTCATATGCTTCACGGCAACGACGGCCGGTTCGTCGAATTCCTTGACGATTTGCAGCGCGGCGTTCGCATCGTTGATGTTATTATAGGACAGCTCTTTGCCGTGCAGCTGCTCGGCCCCAGTCAGCGTATCCGCGGCAGCCAACGGTTTGCGGTAGAACGCCGCTTTTTGATGCGGGTTTTCGCCGTAGCGAAGGTCCTGGATTTTTTCGTAAGTTACTGTAAAGCGCTCCGGCAGCGGGTCTCCGGTGACTCCCGCCAGATAGTCGGAAATCAAGGCATCGTAAGCCGCCGTATGGCGGAAAACCTTTGCCGCAAGCCGCTTGCGCGTTTCCAGCGTGGTATCCCCATTGGCGCGAAGTTCCTCAAGCACCGTACCGTAATCGGCGGCGTCAACTACAACGCTGACAAAAGCATGGTTTTTGGCTGCCGAACGCAGCATGGTCGGACCGCCGATGTCGATATTTTCGATAGCTTCTTCATAAGTCACGTCCGGTTTCGCAATCGTCTCTTGAAAAGGATAAAGATTAACGACGACCAGATCGATATAATCCAGTCCCAGCTCTTTCATTTGCGCTTGGTGCTCGGCGCTGTCGCGAACCGCAAGCAAACCGCTGTGAACAGCGGGATGCAGCGATTTGACACGGCCGTCCAGAATTTCGGGAAACCCGGTCACTTCGGAAATACCGATAACCGGTACTCCCTCCTTCGACAAGAGATTCTTCGTCCCTCCTGTCGAAATGATTTCAACCCCTAACTGCGACAGTTCACGGCAAAAATCAACGATGCCTGTTTTATCCGACACGCTAACCAGCGCTCTTTTGATACTCACGATCGGCTCCTCCTTTATTTTGGCGAATGGGCTCCCGATATTTCTCGGGAAATATCGAAAAGCCTGATATGGCAAATCGGTTGCTCTAACTTAATGGTCTATTTCGACTTTACGTCCGTTGACGCGAATCCGGTTTCCGGCAAACCAAGACACAACCTGCGGATACAACTCCTTTTCCGCCTGGTGAATTTTCTGCTCCAATGACTCCAAATGATCATCGGCCGCAATTTCGACGGACTTTTGCGCAATGACCGAGCCGCTATCCATACCGCCGTCGACCATATGCACCGTGATTCCGGTTATTTTCACGCCATACTCCAAAGCTTGGCCGACGGCGTTTTTTCCCGGAAAAGCAGGCAGCAGCGAAGGATGGATATTGATCATCCGGCCCGCATAGGGCTCGACGAGCACCGGTGTCAGCAAGCGCATGTAACCGGCCAAAACAACCAGGTCAATCCGGAGTTCGGCCAGTTCGGCGGCGATTTCCGCCTCATAATCCTCCCGCCGCGCATATGTCTTGGGCTCAAACAGGAAACATTCGATGCCGGCTTTCCGCGCCCGTTCGACGACAGGAGCCTGCGGCTTGTCGCAGACGAGCAGCACGATTTCGGCACCGCCAAGTTTGCCCTCCACGGCCCTGTCCACCAGTGTTTGAAAGTTGCTGCCTTGTCCGGAGGCGAACACCGCCACCCGGTAAGGTGCTGCCGCCATTACGCTCCGACTCCCGTAAACGTCACTTCCCGGTTTCCTTCGGTAACTCGTCCAATGACATAGGGGCTTTCGCCGGCCGCACGCAGCGTCTCAAGCGTCAGCTCGGTCTGGTCCTCCGCAACGACGATAACAAGTCCGATCCCCATATTGAAGGTTGTAAACATATCGCGGAAGCTGACGTCTCCTTTTTGCTGCAGCAGGGAGAAAATCGGCAAAATCGGCCATGAGCCGTATTCGATTTCGACATTAACTCCATCAGGAAGCACGCGCGGGATATTTTCAATGAACCCGCCGCCCGTGATGTGAGCCATCCCTTTGACCTTGACCTTATTCAGTAAAGCGAGTACCGGCTTAACATACAGCTTGGTTGGCGTCAGAAGCACGTCACCAAGTTCGGCTCCGCCAAGTTCCGGCAATTTGTCATGAAGACCGTAGCCGGACTGCTCCAGCAAAAGCTTCCGCACGAGCGAAAACCCGTTGCTGTGCACACCGCTGGACGCGAGCCCGATCACGGTGTCGCCCGCAGTGATGCCGCTGCCGTTCACGATGTTTTTCTTGTCGACCACGCCGACGGTAAAACCGGCGATATCGTATTCCCCTTCGCCGTACATCCCCGGCATCTCCGCGGTTTCCCCGCCGATCAGCGCGCAGCCCGACTGGCTGCAGCCCTCGGCGATTCCGGCGACGATCGCCTCGATTTTGGCCGGAATCACCTTGTCGCAAGCGAGGTAATCGAGGAAAAAGAGCGGCTCCGCGCCTTGAACGACCACGTCGTTGACGCACATCGCCACCGCGTCGATGCCAATCGTGTCATGCTTATCCATGGCAAACGCGATTTTCAGCTTCGTACCGACGCCATCCGTTCCCGATACCAGCACCGGCTCCTCGTATTTATCCTTATTGAGGCCGAACAACGCGCCAAAGCCGCCCAGATCGGTCATCACTTCAGGACGGAACGTCCGTTTGACGTGCTTCTTCATCCGTTCTACCGCTTCATTCCCCGCCGCGATATCCACGCCGGCGTTTTTGTATGCTTCTGACACGCTGGGACACACTCCTTCAGGTTATTTGAAGTCGAAAAAGTTCAATCTTTGTCTCCTTCTTTATTTCAACTCATGCATTTAATCACGTTAACGATATGATGCTCTCCGAACCGCTTCTTAACAAGTGCAGCCGAACTTCTCTTCACCGTCAAAATCGGTTTGCGTCGGATAATCGTTGTCGAAGCAAGCCATGCACAGGCCGCCTTTGTAATCGCCCGCGTTATCCCCGCCAACGGCCTGGATTAAGCCTTCCGGGCTGAGAAATTCCAACGAGTCGGCATTGATCTCCCGGCAAATTACGTCTACGGATTTGTAAGAGGCGATCAATTCACCGCGGTCCGGCGTATCGATGCCATAGAAGCAGGGGTTTTTAAAAGGCGGAGACGTGATCCGCACATGAACCTCGGTCGCTCCCGCTTCGCGCAACAGATTAACGATCCGCCGCGAGGTAGTTCCGCGGACGATCGAATCGTCGATCATCACGACGCGTTTGCCTTCAACCACCCGGCGGACGGCACTGAGCTTCATCTTCACGCCCTGCTCGCGCAGCTCCTGGCTCGGCTGAATGAAAGTCCGGCCGGTGTATTTATTTTTTATCAGACCAAGCTCATAAGGAATGCCGGTTTGCTCCGCATAGCCGATAGCGGCGGAAATGCTGGAATCGGGAACTCCGGTGACGACATCGGCATCCACGAACGATTCCTGCGCCATCACCTGCCCCATCCGTTTGCGGGAGGCGTGCAGGTTCGAGCCGTTCAAATCGCTGTCCGGGCGGGCGAAGTAAATGTACTCCATCGCGCACAGCGCTTTGCGCTGCGGCTCCGTGAAGCGCTCTTCGCGAACTCCGCTTTTGTCCAGCACGATCATCTCGCCCGGTTGAATGTCGCGAATCGTCGTGGCGCCAACTACCTCAAACGCGCAGGTCTCGGACGAGAACAAATAGGCACCACCCAACTGACCCATGGTGAGCGGACGAAGGCCGTTCGGATCGCTGGCGGCGATCAGCTTGTCGTTCGTCAGCAGCAGGAACGCAAAGCCGCCCACGAGCTGCCGCAGCGCATCCTTGGCCGCTTCGACGAAATCCTTCGGCGAGCGGGCGATCAAATGCGCGATGACCTCGGTATCGCTGGTCGTTTGAAAAATCGAGCCGGCTTGTTCCAGCTCACGGCGGATCTTGGGCGCGTTCACGATGTTGCCGTTCGTCGCCACTGCCAAATCCCCGTCGCGGTATTTGAAAATGAGCGGCTGCGCGTTCGTCAATCGGCTGTCACCGCTGGTGGAGTAACGGACGTGCCCAATCGAGCGGTCGCCCTTCAGCGAGTCCAATTTGTCCCGGTCGAACACTTCCTTGACCAGCCCCATGCCACGGTGATAGTGGAAGCCCTCGCTCCCCGTCACGCAGATCCCTGCGCTCTCTTCTCCCCGGTGCTGCAGCGCGTGCAGCCCATAGTAAGATAGCGAGGCAGCCTCAGGGTGGCCAAACACGCCAAACACGCCGCATTCTTCCCTGAGCGTGTCGAACGGATCGACGCGGCCCGCATCCTCGTTATAAAAATCCCCTGTCCATAGCCCTTGCGGTATCATTGCATCAGACATGGAATGACTTCCTCCCACACACGCTTCAATTCGTCTACCGGGCGTTCAAGTGCAGCCGCTCCGCCGATGGAAACGGCCAGGTTCCGGCCCTCCACGCGTCCGATCCGCTCTACCGGCACGCCGCGCGAAGCGATCAATTGCACCAGCTCTTCGGCATGCTCCGGCTTAGCCGACAGCAAAATGCGCGATTGCGATTCGCTGAACAACGCGAAGTCCGGACGTAGTTCGGTCGCCAAATCAACCCGAGCCCCCAGGCCGCCGCTGATGCAAGACTCCGCCAGCGCCACGGCCAGACCGCCTTCGGACAAATCATGGGCAGAGGATACAAGCCCTTTTTGAATCGATTCAAGCACGGCGTTCAGCAGCTTTTTCTCCACCGCAAGATCAAGCTGCGGAGGGCGGCCTTCCGTTACGCCATGCACGACGGCTTGGAATTCGCTGCCTCCCAGTTCGGCGCGCGTGTCGCCGAGCAGCAGGATCACTTCTCCTTCGGCCTTGAAGCCTTGGGTCGTAATGTGATCCGTGTCATGCACCAGACCAACCATGCCAACCACCGGCGTCGGGTATATCGCACCCTTGGAGTTTTCGTTGTATAAGCTGACGTTCCCGCCGATGACCGGCGTGTCCAGCACGCGGCAGGCTTCGGCCATACCGTCGACCGCCCGCTCCATTTGCCAGAAAATATCCGGCTTTTCCGGGCTGCCGAAATTCAGGTTATCCGTAATGGCAAGCGGCTCCGCGCCGGAGCAGACGATGTTTCGCGCCGCTTCGCTAACGGCAATGCGTCCGCCAACTTCCGGGTCGAGATAGACGAACCGGCCATTACAGTCTGTGGTCATCGCCAGCGCTTTGCGCGTGCCGCGCACCAGTACGACAGCCGCGTCCGAACCCGGACGAACCGCCGTGCTGGTGCGCACCATGTAATCGTATTGGTTGTAAACCCAGGCCTTGCTCGCAACGGAAGGCGAGGACAACACCTTGTCCAAAGCTCCGCCAAGATCGGTAACTTCCCCATAACGTTCCGTATTGACAGACGCGTTTTGCTCGTAATAAGCAGGCACCGCGGAAGGCTTTTCGTAAATCGGGCATTCGTCCACCAGCGCTTTGACCGGCATGTCGCCCACAAGCTCGCCGTGATGGAACAGCTTGAGTTGTCCGTCGTCGGTTACCTTGCCAACCTTGGCGCAAATGACGCCCCAGCGCTCGAAAATTTCCCGGGCCTGAGCTTCGTCTTTCGGCTCCACCACAAACAGCATCCGTTCCTGCGATTCCGACAGCATCATTTCATAAGCGCTCATGCCTTGTTCCCGCTGAGGCACTTGATCCAGGTACAGCTCAAGGCCGTTCCCGGCTTTGCTGGCCATTTCGGAGCTCGAACAAGTCAGCCCCGCCGCGCCCATATCCTGAATACCGAGCACGATGCCCGTGTCGATCAATTCCAGACAGGCTTCCATGACGAGCTTTTCCATAAACGGATCGCCTACCTGCACCGCCGTCCGCTTTGCTTCCGACTCGGCCGTCAATTCTTCCGAAGCGAAGGTCGCGCCATGAATGCCGTCGCGGCCCGTTGGAGGACCTACGTAAAATACCGGGTTGCCCACGCCTTTGGCGACGCCGCGCTGGATTTTATCGTGATCGATCAAGCCGACGCACATTGCATTGACCAGCGGATTGCCTTCATAGCTCTCGTCGAACACCACTTCCCCGCCAACAGTCGGAATCCCGATGCAGTTGCCGTAACCGGCGATCCCCGATACAACATGCTCGAACAAGTACTTAACCCGCTCGCTTTCCAGCCGCCCGAAACGCAAGGAATTCAGCGAGGCAATTGGTCTGGCTCCCATGGAAAAAATATCGCGGATGATCCCGCCGACGCCCGTCGCCGCTCCCTGATAAGGCTCCAGCGCAGAAGGGTGGTTATGGCTTTCGATTTTAAACACGACCGCCTGATTGTCGCCGATATCCACGATCCCGGCGCCTTCCCCCGGTCCCATCAAAACACGGGGGCCGCTGGTCGGAAACCGGCGCAAAAGCGGCTTCGAATTTTTATATGCACAGTGTTCGGACCACATTACGCTGAACACGCCGATTTCGGTATAATTCGGTTTTCGGCCAAGAAACCCGCAAATCAGTTCGTATTCGCTGTCCGAAACGCCCATCTGTTTGTATATTTGCTGCTCCGCGATCTGCTCCGCGTTCGGTTCTTTAGCGGACACTTGCTGACTCATGACGATCCCTCCAGGCGTTTAATATCGATGTGAACATTTTTTTGCCGTCCTCCGAGCCGAGCAAGCTGCTTACTGCACGCTCCGGATGGGGCATCATGCCAACCACGTTGCCGCGTTCATTGGAAATGCCGGCGATATCGTCCACCGAACCATTCGGATTGTTAACGTAGCGGAAAATGATCTGACGGTTTTCACGCAACCGCTCGAGCGTGGCTTCGTCGCAATAATAATTTCCTTCGCCGTGAGCGATCGGAATCGTAATTTCTTCGCCGGGCAAATATTGCGAAGTAAAAGGATTTTCGTTATTTTCCACCCGAAGGGCCGTATCGTGGCAGCGGAACTTCAGCGACATGTTGCGGCGCAGCGTCCCCGGCAGCAGACCGGCTTCGGTCAGAATCTGGAACCCGTTGCAGATACCAAGGACGTACTTGCCTTGTTCCGCGGCTTTGGCCACTTCCGCCATTACGGGAGCAAACCGGGAGATCGCTCCACAGCGAAGGTAATCGCCATAAGAGAATCCGCCGGGAACCAGGATGCAATCGTAGGCGGAAAGATCGGTGGCCGTGTGCCACACGAAATCGACGGATTCGCCGACCGTATCTTCCACCGCTTTATAACAGTCGATATCACAGTTGGAACCGGGAAATACGAGCACTGCGAATTTCATCGATCAGCCCTCCAATTCAAAGCGGTAATCTTCGACAACCGTGTTGGCCAAAAGCTTCTCGCACATCGCTTTCACGCGCGCTTCCGCCTCAAACCGGTCGTTCGTGTCGAGCTGCAGCTCCATGTATTTGCCGATCCGGACACTATCCACTTCCCTAAAGCCCAAAGAATGCAGTGCGCCCTGTACGGCAACCCCCTGCGGGTCAAGTACGCTTTGCTTGATGGTGACATAAACGCTCGCTTTAATCATGTTCCTCGTGTTCCTCCTATGATTTGGACTTGTGCGGCACGGCCGCGTTGCTGTTTCTTTCTGGTTGCTTGCTGGTTGCTTGCTACTTGTTGCATTTTGCTTGCTTTGTCTTTTTTATCTTGTTATTTTTGTCGCTACGTTTATTTTCCCTCTTGCCTATCTGATTGTTTCACGACTTCTCTCCGTTCTCGCTGTGTGACTCATTGCCGTTCCTATGATCTCTCTGTTTGTTTCTCTGCGGATTCTTTCATGTGTTTCTCTGTTTGTTCTCTGTTTGTTCTCTGTTTGTCTCCCGTTTAACACTCCGTCTTACTCTCCATCCGTCTTTCCAACTTACTTCTGCGTACTTGCTTCATTTTGACTCTTTGACCGGCCCTTCCGCCAAACTTCCACACTGTAACGAATCGTAATGACGTTATTCGCTCACTTTCGGACGATTTTCACTTTTAACGGACTCTACAGACGTTATTTGACTGCAATTGAGGCCATTTGTATGGATTTGCCCGAAATAAGGTTTCCTGGATCCGTTAGATTTCAAAAACCCAAGTTTTGCCGCAAATAACGCTACTGGAGTCCGTTAGCCGCGAAATGGGTGCGTTAGTCTCGTGGGGTGTCCCTCAAGCCGTAGGTGGAACGCACCTCGCCTGGTGTGAACCACCTTTGCCGAATTACGGGTTCGTTGCCGCACTTGTTGCGGAGCCGCATAGCCGAATGGCAGGTTCGTTGCCAACTTCGATACGAGATGCGTGTCAGTTGGCGAATGGTGCTAAACACCAAATTACCGTGGCAGCCGCGACAACGTCTTCCTAGCTTAGCTCCTGACCGGTCAGGCGCCGGTAAATCTCGCGGTAGCGCCGGGTCGTCTCCTCGACGACGTGCGAAGGAAGCGGCTCCGGCTGACTGTTTTTATCCCAATCGGAGCTGGACAAATAGCTGCGGACCGGCTCCTTGTCCATGCTGTCGATCTCGATATCGAGCGCATAGTTTTCCTTGGCCCAAAAACGCGATGCATCCGGGGTGAAAATCTCGTCGATCAGAATCAGCTTGCCGTCTACCAGCCCGAATTCCAGCTTGCAGTCAGCCAGGATAATACCGCGTTCCTCGCAATAATTGCGGGCAAAAGCGTACATCTCCAGGCTGCGGCTGCGCAGTTGCTCGGCAAGTTCAAGGCCGACCAGATCCGCCATGGCCTCGAACGAAATGTCTTCGTCATGTCCTACGTCGTTTTTCGCGGCCGGCGTAAAAATCGGCTCCGGCAGCTTGGCGTTCTTCCGCAATCCCTCCGGCAGCCGGATGCCGTTGATCTCACCGTTTTGCTGATACTGCCGCCAGCCGCCACCGGTGACGTACCCTCGGACGACGCACTCGATATCGATGCGCTCGGCTTTACGGGTCACCATCACGCGGTTTTTGAGCAGTTCCCGATGCTCCTCGCGAATAATGTCCCCCAAACGCTCCACATCGGTGTGAACCACATGATTGTCCAGTAAACCTTTCGTCTGTTCGAACCAAAAAGCGCTCAGCCGGTTCAGCACGTTTCCTTTGTCCGGCACCGCCGGCTCCAGCACGTAATCGAAAGCGGAAATCCGATCGGTCACGACGATCAGGTAATGCTCGCCCAAATCGTACAGTTCCCGAACCTTTCCTTTGTACAGCAGCGGGGCGTTCACCGCGTCTGCCGCCGTAGAAATTGCCGGTAAAGACATTTCGCTGTCCTCCAATCTCCTCAATGAACTGTATCTTTCTAAATGAAGCTAAAACAATAACGGTAAAAAATATCGCTATTCCCAGTCTTTCAGCCGTAATCCGAAAAATAAGGTCAAAAAATGGCGTTATTCCGCTCAACAATAAGGTTAACCAAGTAAACCCACGCCTTTTTCGCAAAATAACGTCCAATAACACCCCTATTTCCCGTAAAAAGCTAAATCTCACTGAATAGCGGTATTTTTTACCGCTATATCGCGCTCAGTCCGTCAGCCCATACCACAGGCCGGCTAAACCAACTAAACCAACTAATCCGCCCAAAAACGGCAGGCCGCGCATCCGCGGCCCAACCGCCCCGTCCGGCTAGTTACTCGCTCAGCCCCAGCTTGCGGAAAATCGTGTCGACATGCTTCAGATGCCATGCCGGGTTAAACGCATCTTCGATCTCTTCCTGACTCAGCACCGCCGTGATTTCCGGCGTTTCCTCGATGATGTCGCGGAACTGGCGCTGCGTTTCCCAAGCCTGCATCGCCCGCGGCTGCACCGTATCGTACGCTTGCTCGCGGCTGAAGCCTTTGTCGATCAGTTTCGTCAACACGCGGCCGGAGAACGGTACGCCAAACGTGCGGCCCATGTTCCGCTTCATGTTTTCCGGGAACACCGTCAGGTTCTTCACGATGTTGCCGAAGCGATTCAGCATGTAGTTCAGCAGCATCGTGGCGTCCGGCAGGATGATCCGCTCGACGGATGAATGCGAAATATCGCGCTCATGCCACAGCGTCACGTTCTCGTAAGCCGACAGCATGTGGCCGCGGATCACGCGCGACAGGCCGGAGATATTCTCGCAGCCGATCGGGTTGCGCTTATGCGGCATCGCGGACGAGCCTTTTTGCCCTTTGGCGAAGGCCTCTTCCACCTCGCGGAACTCGCTCTTTTGCAAGGCCCGGATTTCCGTGGCGAACTTGTCGAGCGAAGTGGCGATCAGCGCCAGCGTCGCCATGTACTGGGCATGCCGGTCGCGCTGCAGCGTCTGGGTCGAGATCGGCGCCGCCGATGTGCCCAGCTTGTCGCAGACGAACTGCTCGACAAACGGATCGATGTTCGCGTAAGTGCCAACCGCACCGGAGATTTTGCCGTATTGAACCTCGCCCGCCGCATGACGGAAACGCTCCAGGTTCCGTTTCATCTCTTCATGCCAAAGCGCCATTTTCAGGCCAAAGGTCGTCGGTTCGGCATGCACGCCGTGCGTGCGCCCCATCATCGGCGTATCCTTGTAGACGATCGCTTTGTCTTTTAGAATCGCGATAAAATGGATGATGTCCCGCTCCAAAATTTCATTGGCTTGCTTCAGCAAATATCCCAGCGCGGTGTCGACGACATCCGTCGAGGTCAAACCGTAATGCACCCATTTGCGCTCGGCGCCAAGGCTTTCGGAGACGGCCCGGGTGAACGCGATCACATCGTGGCGGGTCTCTTGTTCGATTTCGTAAATCCGATCGATATCAAACGACGCGTTTTGGCGCAGCTGCGTCACATCTTCCTTCGGAATTACGCCAAGCTCGGCCCAGGCTTCGCAGGCGCATAGTTCTACCTCAAGCCAGGCCTTGAACTTGTTGTCCTCCGTCCAAATGGCCCGCATTTCCGGTCTGCTGTAACGTTCGATCATAACTGCCCATTCCTCCAAATGTTGGTTTGCTGTATCCAGTCGAGTCCGTCCCGCACGTCCCCGCAAAGCAGGTTGATGTGGCCCATTTTGCGCTTGAGAGCGGACCCGTTCTTTCCATATAAGTGTACTTTCGGGACAACCTTTATACCAGCGGCATCCCTGTTTGCGTCTTCTTCCGGCAACCCCGTGCCCTCCCGGTCAATCCAGGAGTTGCCCATTACGGCTTCGACCACGGATTCCAGATGCTCGCCCAAAACATTAACCATAACCACGGGCGTCAAAAGCTTCGTCTCCCCAAGCGGCAAATTGCAGACCGCCCGGACATGCTGCTCGAATTGCGAGGTCGTGCAGGCCTCCATCGTGTAGTGTCCCGAATTATGCGGCCGCGGCGCCAGTTCGTTCACGTAAATCTCGCCGTCGCCGGTCAGGAACATCTCCACGGCCAGCAGCCCGACTGCTTCCATGGATTCGGCGATTTGCGCCGCCAGGCGCTCCGCCTTACGCTGCACGCGCTCTTCCACTCGGGCGGGCACGATTGAGATATGCAGGATGTTGTCTACATGAATATTCTCCGCCGCCGGGAAAGTCTTAATCTCCCCGCGTGGGCTCCGCGCCGCAATGACGGACAATTCCTTCACGAACGGAACGAATTGCTCCAGCACCAGTTCCGTTCCCGCCTTGCTCAGCTCGGTGTAGGCCTCGGCGATTTCCGCTTCGCTGCGGATCACCCACTGTCCTTTGCCGTCATAGCCGCCGGTTGCCGTCTTCAGCACGCTGGGAAGGCCCAGCCGCGCCACGGCTGCCCGCAGCTCCGTTTCGCTGCCGACTTCGGCGTACGGGGCCACCTTGGCTCCCGCCGCTTCCACCGCCCGCTTCTCGCGCAGCCGATGCTGCGTCGTGTAGAGCAGCCGGCTGCCCTGCGGCACGTAGCTCAGCTCTTCGAGCAGCGCGGCTACACCGGCGTCGACGTTTTCGAATTCATACGTGATTACGTCCGAACGTTCAGCGAGCTCGCGTGCCGCCGCCCGATCGTCGTAACGGGCCACGATCTGGCCGGCCACCTGGCCGCAAGGCGAATCCGGCGTCGGATCCAAAGTCACGAAGCGGTAGCCCAGATTGGTGCCGGCGAGCGCCATCATCCGCCCGAGCTGCCCGCCGCCCAGCAGCCCGATCGTGGAACCCGGACCAAGCACCGGCCAGCCGTTCGCATCGTTCGTCCGCGTCTCCCGCGTCTTGCCGCCGCCACTCATTCCAGCGCCCCCAGGCCTGCGCCGCTTTCCAGCACTTCGCCCTTCATCCGGTCGCGCCGTTCCTGCACGCGCCGCTGCACGTCAGGGTCGAACACGCCCAGCATCTGCCCCGCGAGCAGCCCGGCATTCGTTGCGCCGGCCTTGCCAATCGCCACTGTCGCCACGGGGATGCCGCCCGGCATCTGCACGATCGACAGCAGCGAGTCGAGCCCGTTCAGCGCGGCCGATTTAACCGGTACGCCGATCACCGGCAGCACCGTTTTGGCCGCGACCATGCCCGGCAGGTGAGCCGCGCCTCCGGCTCCGGCGATGATGACCTTGATCCCGCGTCCGGCGGCTTGCTCCGCGAACTCAAACATCAAATCCGGCGTGCGGTGCGCGGAGACGACTTTTTTCTCGTAAGGAATCCGCAATTCTTCCAAAACGGAGCAGGCGTGAGACATCGTCTCCCAATCCGATTTGCTGCCCATGATCACTGCAACCTGTGCTGACATGTTCAACCCACTTTCTGTAAACGCTGATTTTTCGGTCGCTTCGGCCCCATGCAAAAAAGGTCCGGAGCGCACTCTAAAAATAACAAGTATTTTCAGAATTTCCGGACCACAAAGGAATACGCCAAGTCTGCCGCCCCCCATCAACGACCGTTTTCGGCATCGGCGGCGCCAAGCCCGAACCCATGCCGGTTCAGGCCGCAACAAAAGAAGGTCAACCGGCAATTACGCCTTACCTTCCTCACGTATTCGCTCGTAGTCCGAAAATTTACGGTTTTCGGGTAGAAACTTCCGGGCCTTATTCCCGGCTTTATACGAGGATATTATATTGGGCGGCCATGCCGCCTTACATCTACTAGTTTAACAATCCCGAACACGCCATGTCAACTCAAATCCGAACATTAAAACTATGTAAAAATAGAATGTTCGTTTTTTGACGAACTCACATGATTGTTTCCGGGATATAAAACGGCATCGCTGCTCCATCTGCTCCACCAACATCAAAACGGTATCCGTAAAAACTTTTCTCGCTGCACATTTGTCCGTTTTTCACCGGCCAGGACTGCCCATTTTTCTGTCGCAAAACCACCGTTCGAAGGAACTTTCGCTTTATGCTCGAGCAAATTCAAAAAACCCGACCGATGATCTCGGTCAGGCTGCCGCTTTTCGGCTATGAAGTTTTCGCCCTACATCCGGTGAGACAAGTCCTCTCTCGGTTCGCCGGACAGATGCCCCTCTCCGTTCCTTACCTTCGCGCCCCCCGCCGGAGCGAGGTAACGTACGGCATTGCGCAGTACCTGGCGAATGTCCTTCTGATAATAAATCGGGAACTCCTCGTGCCCGGGCGTGAAACCGAACAGCTTGCCACGGCCGCGTTCATACAGACAGCCACTGCGGCACACGTCCCCGCCTTCCCACCAGGCGATGAACAGCAGCTTATTGGGGTCGGGAATCAGCATCGGCTCGCCGTACATCTCATCATGCGGAATCTCGATGAAATCGCCGATCCCCTCGCAGATGGGGTGACCGGAAGCGATAACCCAATGCCGCGACTTCTCGCCTTTAGGCATCGTGCGGAATCTGCCCCATTCTCCGGCTTCGTATTCAATGCCCAGAAGCCGCTGCCAGGGCTTGGAGAAGCTGGCCGAGTGCAGGGCGATAAACCCCATTCCGTCTCGCACGACCCGTCTGCACACCGCATCGGCAACCGTGTCGTCCAGTTCGGGATTGTCCAAATGGCTCCACCAGAGGAGCACGTCCGTGTGATTCAGCACTTCCTCCGTTAGTCCGTGCTGGGCCATATCCTGGATCGCAATCGTAACGCTAAATTCGGGATCATTCGCAAATGCTCCGGCAAGCGCCGCATGAATTCCCTCGGGATACACCTTGCTTACCGGCTCATAGCGGTCCTGATTATGCTCGCAAAACACCGTTACTCGAATCTTCGGAAAATCCGCCATATCTCAAAAAGCCTCCTTTTAGAGGTTGTTCAAAGTCAACTTTTGATCACGAGGAAACTCGGCATACGCTTCGGTGCTCTAAAGCTGACTTTTTGAACTCGCGCTTTTAATAGGATCTCCAGTCGAACAAAACGCAGCTTGCCTCGCTTTGCAGGACATTATCGCCGATTCCGCGGTACACCTCGCCACAATCCGCAGGATCCCTGACTAGCGCGATGCCGTCCGTGTGAAGCTTGCCTTCCGCAATCCATTGCAGCGATTTTTCCAGGCTGTGATAATTGCTGTCCGGCAGAAACGGGCCCGATTTGCGCGGAAGGTTCCATTCCCACCCGGAATGGACGTGAAGAAAGCCGTAAAAGATTTTCAGCAGCAGGCCGTGTCCGTCCATGGAGGTTGATTTCCGCCAAGGAACGCCGACCAGGAACAGCTCGCCGCCCTGGCGCAAACTGTCGGCGCAAGCATAAATGCCCTTCTCGTCCCCGCTGCAATCAAAAGCCGCCCCGAATTTCCTGAGCATTCCGGAAACGTCGGCCATTTCGGCAACCGGGTGCAGTATACCGCATCTCTTCGCGTAATCCCGGCGTTTTTGCACCGGATCCACCGCATAAACGTCATAGCCGAAACTTTGCAGCACCTGGCTGCACATGAGCCCGATGAGGCCAAGCCCGGTAACAAGCACCGGTTCGGTAGGCCTCACCGTCATCTGGATAATGGAGCTCATGGACACCGCCGGGAATCGGCAGAACACCGCGCGCTCGGGTGCGAGTCCGGAGGGAACCGGAAAGATTTCCTCCTCCGAAACCCGGCTGTACAGCGCATGCGGCGTACCCGCGTAGAAAAGGTCGCCTTTTTTGATCCGCGTCACCGCGGAGCCGGTCTCCACGGCTTCCAGAACAGCGGCATATCCCGTCTCCTGAGGATACGCCATGTTGTCGTTGTAATCCATGTACCCGCCCCGCTCGGAGCCGGTGGAAATCAGCGACATGACCGTTTTGCCGAGAATTTCACGCTCGCCTAGGTTCTTCTCATCCAGCGGTTCTTCCACAAAGCGGGCGTCCTGCTTGCGCGCAAACAGCACACGGCGATTGAGTAAAGCTGCCGTCATGATTCCGGACCCTCCACTTCCTGAATGAACTCGATTTCCTCCCCGTCAAACCCGATCACGTAAGCAAAATACATATATACGGGGTTGGGCCTCGCTTCCAGAATATCCGCGAACGTCGGCGCAAGCTTCGGTTTCCCGCCCGCGGCAATCGCCCGGTTGTAGCTGGCGCGGATATCATCCGTCCGCAGCGCGACATGCAGCCAGCGGCCGCTTGCCGGAACATCCTCCGCTCCGCCTTCGAACACCTCGATGCATGAGCCGTCGCCCATATCCATCATGTAAACCTGCTTATCCCTGCCCCAGATATGTTTGACCTTAAAACCGAGGCCTTCCTGATAAAACTTGATCGTCTCTTCAAAATGATAGGAGGTCATGCCGACATGATGCAGGCTTGGTTCCTTCGGAATTGGATTCATCATGTTATCCTTTCACCGCCCCGGCGACGGAATTGATATAGTTCTTCTGGAAGAAGATGAAGACGAGAATGATCGGAATGATCGAAATAATTGTAGCGGCCGCGATATAACCGAACTGGAAGTTAAAGGTCCCGCCCAAATAGTTCAAAGCCGCGGCGATCGGATATTTTTCCGGGTTCAACACGATGATCGGCCACAGGAAGTTGTTCCATTTGTTGATGAAGTCGAAGATTACAACCGTGGACACGGCGGGAAGGATTTGCGGCACCATCACTTTGTACCAGATTTTGAATTCCGAAGCGCCGTCGATCCGCGAGGCCTCCATAACCTCATTCGATACCGAAAAATAGGCCTGCCGGAACAGGATAATGCTGAACACCGCCACGGAGCCCGGCAAAATAACGGCCCAATAGCTGCCCATCAGTTGCAGCCCGCCGATGGTTATATAGTTGACAATCAGCCCGGCGGCCGCAGGCAAAATCTGCGTGGCGAGCAAAGCGCCGGTGATGATCTTTTTTCCGTAAAAGTCGAATTTGGCCAGCGGATACGCACATAACGAGGCCAGCACGACGTCCAGAACAATCCCGAGCGCAGTCATGACCAGCGTGTTCCAGATGTATATCGGCAAGTCGAGGAACTGCACGACACCAACGTAATTGTCGAAGGTCGGGTGTTTCGGAAACAGCGACATTTCATAAATATTTTCGTTGCCTTTGAACGAGGTACTGAGCATCCAAAGGAAAGGTCCGGCGCACAGCACCGCCACCAAAATCAGGATCAGATACAAAACAACCTTTCCGGCAATTTTTCGCCCAGAGGTGCTTTTGACGGTAACCGCACCCGTTTGCAAGCTACTCCCCATAGCTCATCCCTCCCTTTTTCCCGTAGAAGAAAATAGCCAGGCTGAACACCGTGGTAACCACGCTCATGACGAGGCCCGCGGCGGCGGAGTAGCCAAACTCAAAGGTTCCGAACGCTTTGTTGTACGTATACAGGTTCATGACCATCGTGGCCTTGTCCGGCCCTCCTTTGGTCATGGCGAAAACGATGTCGAAGACGCCCAGGGCCGACAGCACGCTGAACAGGCTGCAGAACCAGATGTAAGGCTTCAGCATCGGCAGCGTGATCCGGAAGAACACAGTCACTTTCCCCGCCCCGTCGATCAGTGCGGCTTCCTGCATTTCCTCGGGCACGGACTGCAGTCCGGCGAGGTACAGCATCATATAATAGCCTAGGCCCTGCCAGATCGTGACGAACATCAGCGAGACCAGCGCATACTTGGTATCCGCCAGGAAGTAAATCGGCTGCTTGATCCAGCCGTGCTGCAGCAGCAGACTGTTGATGATTCCGTCCGGATTAAAAATAAAACTCCACATGATGGAAATCGCGATCATGGAAGTAACGACCGGAATATAGAAGAGCACGCGAAAAAAGGTAACCCCGCGCAGTTTCGTGTTGACGACAACCGCGAGTAAGATAGACAGGATCTGGAGCACGGGCACACAGGCGACGAAAATCGCCGAATTCTTCATGGCCGTCCAGAATTCAGGGTCGGCGAAAGCCCGCTTGAAGTTATCCAAACCGACGAAGCTGGTGTCTCCGATGGCGGAATAGTCGGTAAATGCCAAAGGGATGCTGTAGATTATCGGATAGAACACAAACAGTACCAAGACGATCAGTGCCGGAGCCATAAAAGCATAGGCCATCAAGCTGGTTCTCATTTTTTTGCTGAGTTTCTTCGGTGTACCGCTTATGCCGCCAGGGCCAACTTCCTCTAAAGTTGCACCTACACCTGTCATGTCATTCATCTCCTTAATAATCCGGCGGAAGGGTCCCCCCTCCCGCCGGGCAGGTATGCCGTGTCCTTGCTATTTCAGCAGTTCGTTGACTTTGGCTTCGGTTTCGTCAAGCACCTTTTGCGGATCTTTGTTCGCCTGCATAATCGACTCGAACATGCCGTTGACCGTGCTGACCACGTCGCTTTCCTTCTCGACCCCAAGGCCAAGGTCAAAGCTTACCGCAGTGGCTTTAGCCGCTTCGGCGCGAGCGCGTCCTTCCAGAGATTCCGTATCCGAAGTGAAGAACGAATCCTTCGCAGCTTCATTCGTGGTTGGCATGATCGCCGCGAGCTTGTCAAAAGCCAATTGGTTTTTGTCGTTGGACAGGAAGTTCGCGAACAAAATAGATTCTTCATGGTGCTTGGATGCTTTCGGAATCACCAAGCTTTGCAGCGCGCCTTGCGCAATACCGGCAGTACCCAGCAGAGGAGGAGCGACGGCGGTTTTGTTCACGGAGCCCGGCGCTTCGTTTTTGATCCGGGTAACCGTTTGGGCGCCCAAGCTGATCAAGGCCAATTTGTCCTGCGCATACAGCTTGATCATGTTATCCCAGTTGTTCCAGTCCGTTCTAGGCATCCAGCCTTCCTTAACTCCGTTCTGCAGTTCGGTGAGCAGTTGCAAGGCTTCAGGAGTATTAAAGGCCGCTGCGGTTTTATCTTCGCTCAGGATTTGGATGCCGTTGCTGTACAGCACTTGACACATTTCATTAGGGAAGTACATATAAGCGCCCGTTTTTTCCTTCATGACTTTAGCCATTTTGAACATTTCCGGGTAATCGACCGGCGGATGATCCAGTCCCGCTTTTTGGAACAGCTCCGTATTATAGGTCGAAATCGGAGGGGTGACGTACCATGGGAAGCCGTACAATCCATCGCCGAACTCATTGGACTTATTCAGGCTTTCTTGGTAGATGGACAGCTGCTCAGGAGTTGCTTCCTTGCGCAAATCCACCAGCGCGTCCTTCCCGGCCATGCCGAGCAGCAGCGTCGTCCAGACATTGACCACATCCGGGGCCTTGCTGCCGGCGATTTGGGCTACCAGTTTTTGCTGCATGGCGTCGTAAGGCAAATCCGTCCATTTGACCGTAATGTAAGGGTATTGGGTTTCAAAATCCTTAATGACACCGTTTACATAATCAGTAAAAGTTGGCTGCAAAGATAACGTCCAGAATTCAATCGTAACCGGATCCTTCTTCTCGGTTTCGCCGGAGTTCGCAGGCTGTCCGTTCCCGCTCGCATTGCCGTTTCCGGCCGATTGGGAATTGGAGTTGTTGCCGCCGCAAGCCGCCAGGGTAAAACAAAGAGCAAAAACCATCATGATTGCCATTGCTTTCTTTACCATTGAAAATCCCCCCCATAATTTTTAAACACAGGATATTCCCGGTGTTTACAACGTTAAGGCATTCGGAGCAGATGCTGCTCGAGATGCTTCAAATCCTGCCGGGCCACGTCGAATTTGCCGCCCTTCGTTTCCGCCTCGTTCTCGACGGCGAGCCAGTGGCAGCCGCCGGCACGGCATTCCTCAAGAATTCGGGGCCAGTCGTTCAAGTCGCCGGTTTCCGAGATCCCCGTCTCCACGCCATTCGCAGCGCTTAACGGCTTGCAGTGGACGACGTCAAGCCTTCCCGTAGCTTCTCTGAGAGCTCGAACGGGATCGCCCCCGCCTTCGATGCAGTTCCCCGTATCAAGCTCCAAAAAAATGGAGGATCGGGTATATCTCACGAGAATTTCCCAAGGCGTAATTCCATCCAGATCGTCCTCGAATTCATGCGCGTGGGTATGGTAGCCAAGCCGCATCCCTTCCGCCTCCAGCAGTTCGGCGATCCGGTTCATGTCCTCCGCGTGGCGCAGCCATGTAGCCACATTATTCTCCTCCGGCGTGTGGGCAATGTTCCAGGGCCCGCCAAGGCAGGGAATAACGATGTTCCGGTTGCCCAGTTCCTTGTGGTAACGGATCGTGTCTTGAATCGTTTCCGGCTGGAGCAGCTTCCATTCCACGTGCCAGCCGCAAATGTCCAATTCGTAACGCTTCGCAAGCTCCCTCACCTCTGCGGCAGGCCACCGGGCTTCGCCATACATCTCCACGCCGGTGTACCCCATCCGATGCAGCGTGCCGAACGTGCTTTCCAGATCCTTTTGCAATTCCTCATATACGGTGTACATCGCGAGCGCGATTTTCATGGCCGGCTCCCTGCCCCGGTTTCGGTCAGCCAACTCAGCGTATTGGCAGCCAGCTTCAGCATTTCCGGATCGTTCTGCATCTCGAGCGTGTGGCCTTGACTGATTCCGGCGACGCGGCCCTTACCGTAATCGTGGCACCAGACGCTTGCCGAGGTCAGATGCTCGGAGGTTGCGCAGGCCAGCAGGTTGGTGCGGGCAACGTCCACCTGACAGAAATAATGCTCGTCGTTTTGGCAAAACGCGTTCACGCCTTCAGTAATCGGGTGCCGGACATTGCCGAGCGGAGTAACGGTGACGTCGCTTTGTTCCGGATGATGGACGAATCGGCCCGAGTTCAGTTCTTTATAGAACGGGCTCTCCTCGTCGATGAGCACCAGCCCCGCATGGTAGAAAAGAATGCCCATGCCGGCGCGCACTTGATCCGCGATTCGGGACTGCTCCGCGAAGGTTAAATCCGTCTCGCCTTCCGGCCGGCCGTTGGTGAAGAATACCGTCAGGTCCGGCCTGGCCGATTCCAGCAAATCGCGGGCGCGTTCCGTTTTCCGCACATTCCATTCCGAAACGGGGAACAGCTTCTCAACAGCGGTAGCCAAAACTTCTTTAGGATGATAAAAATCGTTCCAGATAATCAGCGCTTCTTTTTTCATCAAAGTCCCTCCTAAATCCGGTTCAGGATCTTGGATGCCGCGGCCGCGTCCAACAGAACTTCGCAGTTCGGGTGCAATTGAACGACGGATGCCGGCATATCCGTAGTGATGGGGCCAAATAACGCTTTTTCGATGATATCCGCTTTATGCTCGCCTTTGGCAACCAGGATCAAATGGCGGGTCTGCATGATGTCTTTGATGCCGCGGGTCAAGCCCCCGAGCGGATAATCGGGGCCTACGCCGGTTTCTTTCCGTACTCTCGCTTCAAAAATAGGGTCCATCGGCGATACCCAGGTCGTACTCTCAAACGGCGTTCCCGGCTGGTTGATGCCGATGTGTCCGTTAAAGCCGATTCCCAGCATCTGCAGGTCCACCCCGCCGCGGGCGGCAAGCTTCGATTCGAAAATTTCGCATTCCCGCTCGAAATCGTCCGACAGCGTTGGCGGCATGATGAAGTTTTCATCGGGAATCCCCAAGTTTTTGACGAGCTGCTCGTAAATCATCGTGTAGCAGCTTCCGGGATAGCTCCGGTCCAGATTTGTCAGCTCATCCACATTAAAAACGGTGACTCTGGACACGTCAAATGGGAAACTACGGTATATTTGCGAGACGACTTCATGCATGCCTCCGGTGGTCTGCCCCGTGGACAGTCCGATCACGGCCTCCGGCTTTTTCAGCATCTGCCCGATGATGCGCCAGGCCGCGGCTACGTCAAAAGCATGCTCGTCTCTTTCAATGGTGATTTTCATATGCGGCTCCTCCTAGCTATGCAAAATTTACGAAAGCGCAATGGTCGCAGCGCCGATCAGCCCTACCGTCGCCGGATCCAGCTGCGAGAAGATCACGCCCTTCGCGACCGATTCCATTACCGGCAGTTCCAGTCGTTTGGGGAGTTCCCGCGCCATCCAGGCGCTGCCCGCCACACCTCCCCCCAAAATGACGAGTTCGGGATTGACGACGCGCACCAGATTCATGATCAGCTCGGCGGCCGCGTCGGCGGCGTCCCCGGCGATTTTGGAAGCCAGCGTGTCGCCTTTGTCCGCATGGGCGAAGATGTCCTCCGCGCGGACGAAGCCTTGGCCGGCTAATTCCAGCAACGGCGATCCGGGGTAACGCTGACCGAGCAAGCGCAGCCTGCGGTCCATCCCCCCGCCGGAAGCGATCGCTTCGGCGCAGCCGAAACGGCCGCAGACGCAAGGGGTTCCGCCCGTATAATCCACGGTCATATGGCCAACCTCGCCGGAATCGTTTTGCCAGCCGCGAATCAGCTGTCCATCCGTCACGAATCCGGCGGCGATGCCGGTGCCGATGTTCAAATAAATAAAGTGATCGGTTCCTCGCCCCGCGCCGAATGTTCGTTCCGCCAAAGACGCCGCTTTGACGTCATTTTCAATCCGGCAGGGATAGCCGTAACGCTCCTCTAAAAGCGGCGTCAGAGCCACCGGGCTTTTTCTTCCCGGATCGATCATAACCCAGTCGCCCTTCGCGGCATCAACAAGACCGATCAGCCCCACGCCCAGCGCGGCCGGTTTCGAAGCCGACAAGTCCGTCGTGGACAAGTAGTCGTCCAGAGACGAACAAATCAGTTCCACCGCTTGTTCCTGAGTCAGATATCCTGAAGGATACGACTTGGAGCCAAGAATCCGTCCCTTATGGTCAACTTCCCCAATCAGCAGCTTCGTGCCGCCCAGGTCCATGGCAAGTACCGTGTCGCCGTTCATTCGCCGATCACCTTCTTACCGGGATACATCTCCGACTTATTCTCCAGCTTCCCGTCCGGCACCACAATCGCCAGCCAAGGGCGGCCGCTGTTCAGGATGCCCGTTTTTAGCACGGCCGTTTCGCCTGGGGCCAGGGTAACCGGCTTGATTTCTTCGAGATTGTCCGTGCGGAAAGCAAATTCGACCGGTTTATTTCCGCTTGCGGACAGCGAGATGGTTAAAATGCCGCCCTCGGCCCGCCAAGTTGCTTCATAATTGGCAAAGCCGTTGTCCAACAAGTATTCATTGCCGTTGATGAGCCGCAGCGTTTGGGTCAGCCCCTGCCACTTAAAGCGGTATTCGCCGCTCGGCAGCTCCAGTCTGAAGCCTCCTGTATGCGGATCGGTATGGATCTCCGTTTTGTGCCCCGTCATCCGGTTTTCCGCTTCCAGCAGCGCTCCCGGCGCATCGGACAACCAGCCGTAAACGGCCGCCTTCCGATTCATCCGGCCGGCAAGCAGGAGGTAACGAACGCTGGGATGAATCCACATTTCCCGGTAAACCGCGTTGTTGCTTTGCGGCCAATAAGGATAATCCTCGTTGCGGTAGCTTTGAATCCCTACGCAGATCGATCCGGACACCGGCCCGGGGAGGCAAACGTACTGCTGCGCGTAGTTATACCCTTCTCCCAGCATCAGCGATTGGCCGAACGGATTTTTGCCCACGACCCATTCCAGTTGACGATGCGCCAGTTGAAGCAGCTCGTAATCGTTGCGGATTTCCGCTCCGATTGCGGCCAAATTGCCGCCGGCAAGCACAAGCCCATTGTTGCCGCGATAACTAAACCAAGTCGGAAAGCGGCGAAGATAATAACCTTTGCCCAAAGCTACGCCGTTTCTGACCTGTTCCCGGTATTCCGCCAGCATACCCGGATGGGCAAAAGCCTGCTGGTTCAGGAACAGTTCCGCGTCCTGGTCCGCTTCGTCCTCGTGGTAAATTGAAGCCGGCGCCATCATGTAAGGGGCGGTGCTTCCTGCGACCGTTTTCAGATACTCCGTATGCAGCACAATCGCGTGATACCAGCGGATCCAGTGAGGATGCTCCGGGAGTATGCGGCACAGCAGGCTCAGCGCCATGACCGGTTCATGCTCGTGGGAGCGATGGTTGTAATGCTGAATCTGCTCTTTCTTTTCATCCCGGTAAAAGAATCCCGTCAGCGGAATGTCCCATTCCGGAAACTCCGTCTGCTGGCACGCAAGCACGCGTTCGGCGACTTCGGCGGCCTTTTCCGCGTAATAATCGTCGCCGGTGAAGGAGTAGATGTGGCCCGCCGCCAGCACGCACGCGCTGTACAGGAGAATCGGCGACGATACCCGCGCCGGGTCCATCGCTTCCGTATATTCCTCGAAGTCCAGCTTCTCGTAAGCAAAATCCCAGTCTTCCTTGGCGACCTGCTTCAGATAACGGCTTTGGGGCGGATCAATGTCCTCCAGCACCTCCGCGGCGTACGCTTCGGCGGCGGCGGCCATGAAGTTCTCGATCGCCAGGTTCTGCGCCTGGCTGTTGAGCTGGTCATGATGGCCGATCAGATGACTCGTCCAGACCGATCCGCCGCTTCCCATCGTCCGGTAGCCGTCGCCAAATCGGGTGCGCAGCATCCAGTCGAGTCCCCATTTTCCTTCTTCGATCAAACGCTCGAATAAAGGGAGGTAATCTTGCTGCGAGACCGCGGCGTGAAAGAAAGCATAAACCGCTTCCGCGGTGTTCGTCAGATTTTGGGACATATCCGCCGCATCATGCCAGCCTCCGTTAGCGACCACGCTTTTGTCCCCGTGACGATCCACGACGTTTCCGTGGCAGTATTTATGTACACCGGGCACCTCAAACCCGCAGCGTTCGCAAAAGAAAAGATTGACCGTTTTCCAGATGGAGTTCTCCCAAACGTCTTCCGCTATCGGAAAGGTTCGCGTAACCGTATCGCCGTATATCAGGAGATAGCTTCCTTCAATATGAACCTCGGAAAAATCGAGAAGCGAGAATTTCCCTTGTTCGTTTTCCGTCCTAACTACCGGCTTCTCCAGGATAATACGTCCTGTGTGGGCATCCACCAGTTTAAAGCTGTCCGCAGTCGATTCGCCCGCGATCGCGGTTTTCGCCGCTCCCGGTTGGTACCCCGATCCGCAGAACAGAACACTGCCCGCCTCCGGCTCCCATCCGCTCCATTTGGCGGTTTTCTCCACCCGCTCCAGGCGGATGTCGCTCAGAAAGAAACAGGATTCTTCTACAGCCTCGTTTTCGTGGCCGATGATGTCGTAGCCGAATTTCAGCGCGGTAACTTGATCCCTCGCCACATTGGGAATCTCAACGCTCACGTGATTCCATTCGTGATTTTTGAGATTGAAATTGTGGCAGCCCTCGCGGATATAACGATCAGGCACGGGTTCGGCTCCCTCGTTGATCAACTGCAGATGCAGGCTGACAAACTTGAACCCCGGCATCTCCGGCCGGATTCTCAAGGAGATCCGGTTATACGCCGTCCAATCTTCCTTTGCAAATTTACGGCTGATATAAGGTGTTGCGTAAATGCGCGCGTAACTTTCCGTCCACTTTTCAAGACGAGTCGGCGTCGTGAATTTGATGGTTTTGGTTTCGTTCCACAATTGTTCATCGCTTAACGACAGGTTTGCCAAGGAATCGGCTTCCCAAGCTTCGAGATTCTCGAAGGTTTCGAGCGTTCTGCTCCCGATTGCCGGAGTCGTCCCCAGCACATGCTCATAATACTCGTCTTCAGCCAAAAACAGCGGACGATGAATCATTTTGCTATCTTGAAGATGCTTGTCGAACAAAAGATTGGTCATAGCTGTTTTTCTCCATTCACTCAGGATAGCTCGAAAAGCTGCCATTCATATTCCCAATGTGTATCGATACACATAAAATATAACAACGGTTTTTCCTGATGTCAACCAAAAAATCGCAATTTATTATTCGTGTTTTTTCAGCATTCGAATAATAGCAATCGCTTACATTATCTGTATTTCGGTATTTTCATGGAAAACAAAGAAAATCCGGGACAAGTTCGCCCTTTGGACGGCTTATCCCGGATCTCCGGTTAACAAATGTGTAACGCTACATGTCAGTGTTTTTTTAACTGCTTCTGGGCATGCAGCTGTCTCTCACGATCAGTTCCGCTTTCAGTACCACTTTCTCTTTCGGCAGCTCGGGGTGATTCAGGCTTTTGATCAGCCGTTTGATGCCGATATAGCCCAGATCGTACAATGGCTGCCGCATCGTGCTGATGGGCTTGCAGCTGCACTGGTAATCCCCAGGATTCTCGTCGTCGAACCCGATGACGGAAATATCCTCCGGCACCCGGATTCCCGCTTCCTCCATGGCCTGAATGGCCCCGAAGGCGGAAATGTCCGACGCGAAGAAAATCGCGTCCGGCAGGTTGCCTTTAGCGATCATGTTTTTCATTTCCCGATAACCTACCTCGTAATACGAACGGTCCCCGCGCATGTTGGAATCCTGCGAAGGCGGCTGCACGGCGGGATCGAATGTCGGATAGATGATCAAGTCGCTTTGCACCGGAATCTGATAATCCTGGAGCGCCCTGATATAGCCGTTCATGCGTTCCAGTGTGATCTTCAGGCTCATGTTGCCGGCCATATGCGCGATTCGTTTATGTCCTTGTTTGATCAAATGCTCCGTAGCCCGGTAAGCTCCTTCGGCATTGTCGATCACGACCTTGTCCACGTATACGTCGTCGACGTTGTTTTCGATCAGCAAAAAAGGAAACGTCGAATCGGCCAGCTCCCGAATGATCGTGTCGTCCGACGTAAGGCTTCCGTATATGATGATGCCGTCCACCCGCCCCTGCGTCAGAAAGCTGATGTGGCGCCGTTTTTTCTGCAAATCCCCGTTGGAGGAGCAAAACAGCACGTTGTATTTGTTTTCCTTGTCAAAATCCTCGGCTCCTTGCTCCAATCCGGAAATCAGCCGCCCCGCAAAAGGAGCCCACAGATTGTCCAAAACGATGCCGATGCTTTGCGTCTTTTGGAGAACCAGCGAGCGGGCAATGCCGTTCGGCCGGTAATTCAGCTCCTTGATCGCCGACTGAATTTTTTCTCTCGAAACGGGGCTTACGCCCTTGCGACCGTTCAGATATCGCGAGACCAGCGTGGTGGAAAGCCCGGCACGCTCTGCCACATCCTTGATCGTTGCCATCTTAACAACTCCTACAATAAATTAATTTGCTCCCGCCGCGGCAGTTCTCCAGTCGAAAATCGTGCAGGTTTTGGGCGAAGTTTTGTCGACGATCGCCTGATAGACGTCGTCGCAACTAGCCGGATCGGCCAGCTCGTAAATATCCCCGACCTTGATATCGCCGTCGTAAATCCACTGCATGCCTTTGGCAAAGTTCCCGTAATTGCTGCCGGGCATGAACTCCGTCGAATGGCGGGGAATACTCCATTCCCAGCCGGAAGTCAAAGTGATAAATCCGTAAAAGACCTTATGAAACACTTCATGCGCCCAAGTGTCCGTCCCTCTATACCATGGCACGCCCACCAGGGACAGCTCTCCTCCCTTTCGCAGCACATCCAGCGCGTCAAGGGCCGCTTGCTCCGCACCCGAGCATTCGACGGCGAGACCGATTTTTCCTGCAACGGGGCAGTCCTTCACAGTAGGATACACATGCCGAATGCCACAATCCAAGGCAATCCGGCGCCGATTTTCGCCGGGATCCACCGCGTAAACGTCGTAGCCGCAATGCTTCAGCATTTGCGCACACATTAGGCCAACGATGCCAAGTCCGGTAACCAGAACCGGCTCCACCGGGCGAATCTGCGTTTTCAGCATCGTGGTCATCGAAACCGCCGGAAACCTGCACAGCACGGCCTCCTCCGGTTTCATTCCCTTGATCACGGGAACGGTTTCTCCCTCCGGAACGATGTTGTACAGCGAATGAGGAGCGCTGGCGAACACAAGGTCTCCGGGCGCCGCTCCTGTTACCTTGCTTCCTGTCTCAATGACTTCCATAACTACGGCATACCCCGTTTCCATCGGATAACGGTTCCCGCCGAAATAATCCATGTACCCGCCCCGCTCGGAACCCGAAGAAATGAGCGATACGAGCGTTTTGCCGAATATCTCATGATCCCCCAGCGCTCGTCCTTCCAAGACTTCCTTCACTAGGGCCGCTTTGCCTTGCGCCACGAATTTCACACTAAGGTTCTCATAGGTGTCCAAATCCACATTCTCCCCCATACCGCAGAATAATAATATAAAACGGGACTAAATGTTTAACGTTACACGTAAGATAACATACTCGTTTAATTTTTGTCAATGTAACCCATCCGGAACCCGGTTCCGACAAGGCCCTGGGCTCCCGAAACAAAAAAAGGGACACCGTCTGTTAACGGCATCCCTTTTGGAAATTTGATATACGATTCTCTTACTGTTATTTCACGACCAGAACCGGGATGCGGGCATGCTGCACGACATTATGGCTGACACTGCCCAGTACGAATTCGCGTATGCCGCCCAATCCACGGCTGCCGACCACGATCAGATCCGCTCCGTGCTCTTTCGCGTATTCCAGAATCACTTCCGGCGCCGGCCCTTGGGCAAGCTCCACTTTGCCGTCTACGCCGGCTTCCTGCAGACGGCTTCTCGCTTCATCTGCGGTTTTTTCGGCAAGATCGTAGAAATCTTTGTTCATCGAGGCCGGAACCGGGGCGAATCCCTCAGCTACATAAAACCGCGGAAAATCATAAACATGCAGTACCTCAAGCGTTGCCCCGGGTGTCACTTTAACCAGCTCAATCGCCTTTTCAAGAGCCTTGGTAGAAGCCTTGGAACCGTCGTAAGCCGCCACGATTTTCGAGAATAACATATGAAGCACCTCTCTTGTCCTAGGATCAAATCAGAAAATACCCGTAAAGCACGGCATTCAAAAGCAGCAGCAGCGGGACGCCAACCCGGAAACTGGCGTGTTTAGTCTTATGGCGTTTAAGATTCATGGCCAGCAGCACGCCCAGTGCTCCGCCGATCGTCGCCAGAAGAAACAGCGTCCGCTCGGGAATCCTTTCCCGCCTATGCCGGGCGCGGCGTTTGTCGTCAGACATCACCATGTACGCTACCGCATTGATAAAGATGAACCAGAGCAGCAAGCCTGTCCTCATCAGCACCGCCCCTTCCGTTACCGTTATTGATATTGTTGCCCACTCGCTTCGCTTCCAATTTTAATTATAACTCGTGCCCATCTATTAAAAAAGCTCTCCGCAGGGGAGAGCAGCATCGGCTAATCGATAACGGAGTTCATCTCCTGGCAGTACTTCCTTTGCTAAGGGGGGACCCTACAAAATAGCGGAACATTATGACCTTATTTTACGGATCCGAGCGTGCTTCGCATCAATAAGGGAATCGAAGGGCGCTATTTTTGAGCAAACGGTGCAAAAGAAGGCCATTCCCCGGAGTCTCGAGAAATAGCGCCCTTCCTGTCCTCTATTTCACACAAAACGAGGGATATTGACCTAATAGCGCCCTTTTGTACCCTTATATATGCTGTCCACTAGGATTCGTTCTTGGAAATTTCGTTCAGACTGGGCGGGTAAGCGGCTTGTTTGTCCGGCTTGGCCGCGTCCGTCTTCTCCAGAATGCTCGATTTGTTCTGCCGGTTTTCGGTTTTCCGCGCTCCATGATGCGGCATCCTCATCACCTCCATACCTAGCATCCCGAAATATATCCGTTTTATGC
Source organism: Paenibacillus terrisolis (assembly GCF_056171975.1). Lineage (NCBI taxonomy): Bacteria > Bacillati > Bacillota > Bacilli > Caryophanales > Paenibacillaceae > Paenibacillus > Paenibacillus terrisolis. Next base: position 53,605 of record NZ_JBKFGG010000034.1, read on the forward strand.
CGTCTTGTCTTAAGAATGGTCCTTTTTCTCCATGGCCGCTTTCAGCAATTCGCCGAGATTGGAGCCCATCGATTCCGGCTTGGAATACTGCTGGACAAGCTTTTGCTGTTCGCGTTTGTTGATATGCTTGGCATCCTTGTTCACCGTTTCCGTAATGCCGCAGCTCAGGCACTGCACATAAAGCCCGGCTTTGCCTTCCTTCAGCTCCATCTTCTTATGGCACTGCGGGCAGCGCCGATTGGACAGCCTTTTCTCGCCGGAGCGGCGATACCCGCAATCCTCGCTGGGGCATATCAGCATAAGCCCGCGGGCCGTTTTCTTCTCCAGCAGCCTTGTACCGCAGTCCGGGCAGTGGCTGTTCGATACATTATGAGGCTTGTAGGCGGCCTCGCTGTTTTTAACGCCTTTGACCAGTCCCGAGGCCATGTCGCGTATGCCATTCAGGAACGGCTCCGGCTTCCCTTGCCCGCGAGCGATGCGTTCCAGTTCGGCTTCCCAGCGCGCGGTCAATTCCGGCGTGCGAAGATCGGCCGGCGCCAGTTCAATGAGCTGTTTGCCTTTGCCGGTCGGATGAAGCGAATTGCCCTGCCGTTCGATCGTATCGGAGCTGACCAGCTTCTCGATGATATCGGCGCGTGTCGCCGGCGTGCCGAGACCGTGCTTCTCCATCTGCGTCAGCAGAGCCGCTTCGGTATAACGCTTCGGCGGCTGGGTCCGTCCGGGCTCCAACCGGCAGCGGCTAACGGAAACCGCCTCGCCCAGGCTTAAAGCCGGCAGCGCCGTGCCCGTCTCCTCCTCGTCGTCTCCCTCTTCTTCCAGGGAGCGTCCGTCATAAACGCCTCGCCAGCCGTTATCCTTCATCGTGGTTCCCTTGGCATGGAACATTTCTCCCGCCGCTTCCACGGTCACCGATACCTGATCAAAACGGGCCGGCGGATAAAACAAGGCGATAAACCGCCGCACAATCAAATCGTACAGCTTCCGTTCCTCGGGACTAAGCGCGTTCAGCAGCACCGTCTGTTCCGTCGGAATGATCGCGTGGTGATCGGTCACCTTACTGTCATCGACGATCCGCTTACCGAGCGGAAGCGGTTTGCGCAGCAGCGGGCGGGCCAGCGGCGCGTATGGTCCGACGGCCACGCTGGTGAGGCGCTCCTTCAGCGTATCCGTCATGTCGGAGGTGAGGTAGCGCGAATCGGTCCGCGGGTACGTCACCAGCTTATGCTGCTCGTAAAGCCGCTGCAGCACGTTTGACGTCTGCTTGGCCGAAAATCCGAGCAGCCTATTGGCGTCGCGCTGCAGCTCGGTCAGATCGTATGCCAGCGGATGCGGCACCGTCTTTTCGTTTTTCGTCAGCTTGACGATGCTCCCGGACTTTCCCTGCAGAAGGCTTTGCAGCTTTGCCGCCCGCTCCTTGTCAAAAATCCGGGAATCCCCGTTGCTCCCTCTCCAAACCGCTTCAAATTTGCCGAAATCGGCACGCAGCACGCTGTATTCCTCCGAGCGGAAATTCACGATTTCATGCTCCCGCTGCATAATCATCCCCAGGGTCGGGGTCTGAACGCGGCCGGCAGATAACGGCGCACCGAATTTGACGGTCAGCGCCCGCGTTACATTGAGCCCGATCATCCAGTCCGCTTCGGCCCGGCAGCGCGCCGATTGATACAGCCGTTCATAGGCGCTTCCCGGCTTCAGCGTAGCGAACCCTTCCTTGATCGCTTTGTCCGTCTGCGAGGAGATCCACAGCCGCTTGAAAGGTTTGTTCCACTTAACCATCTCCATGATCCATCTTGCCAGCAGTTCGCCCTCGCGGGCTGCATCCGTCGCCACAATAAACTCGCCGATGTCCTGGCGCCGCATAAGCTGCTGCACGGCTTTGAATTGATGACTCGTTTCCTTAAGGATCTTCAGCTTCATTTTGCCCGGCAAAATCGGCAGATCCTCCAAAGCCCACGTGCCCAGCTTGCTATCGTAATCCTCGGGCTCGGCCAAACCTACCAGATGGCCCAGCGCCCAGGTCACCACGTATTTGGGTCCTTCAAAGTAACTCTTATTTTTATCGCGGCTCCCCATTACACGGGCAATTTCCCGCGCGACTGAGGGCTTTTCCGCCAATACCAACGTTTTCATGAGATTTAAAGACACTCCTTTCCTCGCTATATTATATCATCTGAAGCAAGGCAAGGATAAACCCGCGAAGCTGCGAATCGCCGCTCCGGGTCAAACAAGCCTCCGGCTTCAATATCCGATGGATGTTGAAACCCCCAGACCGCCTGTGCTCGATGTGGACGATGAAGTTGAAGTAAAGTTGACGACTTCGACAATAACTGTCACTCCGATAACCAGAGCCGTGTTGATCGTCAACTGCGCGGAAGTCAAAGAGCTGAACCCTCCTCTTTGGAGCGTATTGTTCACGAAAAGATTGTAGAAGCCCGAGCCCGTTGGGATTGCCAGCCCTCCGGACGGAACGGTTCCCCCGCTGTCATCCGTGAAACTGGACGCGGGAATGACGGTGGTGCTTCCGATGATGTTCCCGAGTACCACCGTCGCTATATAACGATTGACGGCCGGAGCTGTACTGGTCGTGGTTGTCGTGCTGATACTCCCCGTCACCGTATTTTGAGCTTCCAAATACAGCTTGATTACCGGCATGTTAAGCATCCTCCCTCGACAAACGATAGTCAGAATTATATTGCATATGACATTGAATACGGCGCCTTTAACGCATAATCATCGGCTCAACATTTCTACCAGAACATTGATATTTATATAGTTTATGAAAATGCCTGCCCAATGGCTTGGACGGATATAAATGCGAAGGCGAAAACGAGTACCGGTACATGTTTTTGGGGAAGAGTTGGAAAATTAATAAAAAACTGATACAATCAATTTAGTACCTGGTTCTAATACTTGATCACATTATGATGAGGAGTGATTGGATTGGCTATTCTTTCGCAAGCCCGCATCACCGCAATCGGGACCTACGTTCCGGCGCGCATCCTGAGCAATGAAGATCTGGAACGGATGGTAGATACGAACGATGAGTGGATCGTACAGCGCACCGGTATCAAGGAACGCCGCATCGCCGCTGACGATGAATTCACTTCGCATCTTTGCATCCGGGCCGTGGAGAAGCTGCGGGATACGTACAACAAATCCCTGGATGATGTAGATCTGATTATCGTCTCCACAACCACTCCGGATTTCTCCTTTCCGACGGTTTCCTGCCGGATTCAGCAGCATTTTAACATCAGTGAGACCGGGGCCATCGATTTAAATGCTACCTGCGCAGGCTTCTCCTACGCTCTTCATATGGCTAACGGCATGATCAGCTCCGGACTTCACAAGAAAATACTTGTGGTAGCCGGTGAAACGATGTCCAAAATCACGGACTACACCGACCGCAGCACCTGCATTTTATTTGGGGACGGAGCCGGGGCCGTGCTGGTCGAATACGATCCCGAGTACCCCGGCTTTGAGTCGTTCGTGCTCGGAACTAGTGGCGCCGGCGGCATCCATGTTTACCGCTCCGGGTTATCCTCGAGCATGGACGGCATTCCCTTGGAAGGGCGCGGAAGAATCGTTCAAAACGGCCGCGAGGTGTTCAAATGGGCGGTACGCACCGTCACCGCAGGAATTGAGCAGCTACTCGATCAATCCGGCCTTGGCCGCGACGACATCGATTGGTTCGTGCCGCATAGCGCCAATCTGCGGATGATCGAATCCATCTGCGAGAAAGCCTCGCTGCCCCTGGGCAAAACGCTGCAGAGTGTGCAGGACATGGGCAATACCTCCTCTGCCTCCATCCCCCTCGCCTTGCAGGCCGGCATCGACGCGGGCCAGCTCAAGTGCGGCGATCGCGTGCTGCTTTACGGCTTTGGCAGCGGGCTGACCCACGCCGGGCAGATCGTCCGTTGGGGCGTACCGGACCAGGCTTGAATTCACCCTGCTGGAGAATCCGGACTCGAGATTGGCGGGTGCCGGGCGAGTTCCCGCACGGGTTTCACTTCAGCTAACTTGTCGCCCCGAAATGTTGTATTTCGTACAATATTTCGGGGCGTATTTTACGGATTTAGCCTGGGATGTTGCATTTAATACAACATTTCAGCCCGTTTTCACCCTCCCCCGGTAAAAAACGCCGAAAATGCTGTACTTTCTGCAACATTTTTTCTTCTCTAAAGGCAATCGAGGAAAAATGTTGTACTTTATACAACATTTTTAGTTCACCAGTCAAAAGTTCGGCTGCACGTCTCCAATAGTTGCCCACCGTTATAAGTAGGGAGTGCTTAGAACCTACGTACAGCAACATGAACCCGGTTACTCATCCCAGCCCAGCAAATTGCCGCACCGTTGTACCGTACCAGTACGCTCTCCATGCTCTTGCTCACACCCGTGCGCTAAAGTTCCCCAAAGAAGCGGTCCCGCTTGACTCCGAACACTCTCCAGCACTTGCTCGGGCACGTTCGCTAAGCGGCTTGCAAGTGAATCGAATCCCAACGACCAAAGAACCTCCCGCCCCTCCATACTCGCTTCCGGGCACTAACAGCATGCACGCAGCCCCCCCCTTCCTACCTCCAGCCATTCGGACCACGCAACTCCGGCAATTAGGATTGTCTTCTCCCCAGTGAGCTCGCTCCTTTCTTCTCCCAAGCACACTCTCATCTTCTTATTTGCATATTGACAGCAAATTTGAAGTTCTGATATAGTCCTATTTAATTGATAATGATTATCATTATTATCCAATGACCGCTACTCAGTCACTTATTTCCCAAGGGGAGGCTTATCAAGTTGAAAAAAACCTCACGCTTCATCGCTTTTGCGCTTATTTTGGCATCATCCATTCTCGTTACGGCCTGTGGGGGAAATAGCGGCCCCAGCGCGGGCACGAGCGGAAACACCACTTCGAACAACCGGAGCGGAGAGTCGTCCGCCTCAAATGGAAGCACCCCCGGAAACGCCGAGGACGAATCCAACGCGGAGGCCGCCGAACTCCGGGACTTCCAAACCGTGAAGGGCAGCGTGAAAATTCCCGTAAAACCTAAACGAATCGTTACGGATTACTATGGCGGCGAGCTTTTATCGGTTGGAGCGAATGTGGTCGGCGTTGAACCTACCGCTTTCGAAAATCCATTCCTGGCCGATTTGCTCAAAAATACCGAGGATGTTGGTACCCCCGTCAATGCGGAGAAAACGCTGGAGCTCGCGCCCGATCTCATCATCGTCATGTATGACGACAATTATGAAGCACTGTCCAAAATCGCGCCAACGCTGTACATACCGTACGGAACGACGACCAACATTACGGATACGGTTAAGCTGTTCGGAGATATTGTAGACGCGCCGGATAAAGCCGAGGCGTTTCTGGCCGATTTCGAGAAAAAAGCTGCCGAAGGACGCGATAAGCTGAAAGGCGTGATCGACGAGAACGCGACGTTTGGCCTTTATGAATTGACAAACAAAAACGAACTGTGGGTCTTTGGAGACAACGCCGGCCGGGGCGGTCAGGCCGTCTATAACGCACTCGGGCTCAAAATGCCGAAAAAAATGCAGAAGGACGCGCAGACGTTCCAGCTCTCTCTCGAAACGCTGCCCGATTACGCCGCCGACTATATGTTCCTGACGACCTACGATCCGGACAAAACCGGCGAAGCGCTGAAGAAGCTGAAAGACTCCCCCGTATGGAACGGAGTCGACGCCGTCAAGAATAACCGCATTTTCTATAACGACTTCGACACCTTTTACCGTTACGATCCGATCGCCATCACCGGCCAGATTGATATGTTCGTAGATATGCTGCTGAAGAGGAATGAAGAGAACAAGCAGTAATTAAGGACCGCCTTTAGGAGCAGAACATGACTGCCAACTAAAGGCGGTTTTTCACAAAAAAACGCTTCTCCTGAAGGTGACTTTTCAAGAGAAGCGGTTATAGGTACAATAGCAGAAGCTCTATATTTGTCTTAATCAAAAACAAAAAGCATATTGTATTACGCATAAGGAGGCTCATTTCCATGCCCGTGATCAGAGAGCTGCTCACCGAACAGGATTTTCAGGAAGCGATGGACCGGCAGCTGCGCATTCGCGTTTTTCAAAACAACCAGTTGATCGATACCGGCGGCATTATTATCCGCTTTACCGAAGCTACGATCATTACGCAGTCCGGGGTCAGCGACATCACTTACCACTCGCGCTCCGAATGCCAGTTTTTCGAACTCAAAAAATGACTCCCCCGCTCTTCCGCCCCGTCGTCTTCCTTCACGCCGATTCTACCGCAGTCCGGCGGATTCCCCCTTCGGACCGGTGCTAACCGCCAAAGGCTGCTCTTTTTTGCGGCCGAAGTCCTCTTTGCCGAAACGGATGAAAATCCAAACCCCGCTTAAAATAACCGCTCCCGCCAGCAGCTGAAGCACGCTTAAGCTCTCCTTAAGCAGGATCCAGGCGAGAATGGAAGCAAATACCGGCTCGCCGAGCACGGCCATGGACACCGTCGAAGCGCTGATCACCTTCATCAGCCAGTTGAACAAATAATGCCCGAACAGCGTAGGCACGACGGCAAGGAGCAAAAAGATCCCCCATTCGCGCGGGGCGTAGCCCGTAAACGAAATGCCGGAGAACAGGTTGTAAAGCGCCAAAAACGACGCCGCTACCGCAAAAACGAGGAAATTGTACACGTAGGCGCTGATGTTCTGCAGAAGCTGTTTGCCGATCAAAATATGTACGGCGATCGCGACGGTACCGAGCAAGGATAGCATATCTCCGGTTACGGCTTTCCCCGACAACGAGAAATCTCCCGATCCGATCGCAATGGAGCCGATCAAAGCAAGGCCGATCCCGAGGATCATGGCCCGGTTGATTTTGACCCCGAACAGGAAAAAGGAACCGATCATGACGAGAATCGGCTCTAACGTCAAAATGACGGTCGAGCTGGCTACCGACGTGAACCGCAGCGAGCTCATCCAGAGCAGAAAATGCAGTCCCAGCATAAAGCCGGACAGCAGCAAGCGTCCCCACTGGTTCAAGCTGAGCCGCGCGATCTCCCCGCGATATTTCCACAGCAGCGGAAGCATAAGCAAATTCGTCAAATAAAGGCGGTACATGGCGATTACCGACACTTCCGCATCGGACCAGCGGACAAAAATGGACGAAAACGAGATGGCGATAATTCCGATGACATAAAACAACGGATACTTAAAGGATGACTTGATGTTCGAATTCATGTTCAGGCTCCCTATTAGAACTATTCTTCATGTTTGGTCCATTCTTAATGGTTACGATTTCTGTCGGTTTCCTATTTTCAGGCCACTACACATTATAGCCGAGAAGCCGCGATTGGAAAATAAGCAATCGCCAATCCAAACATCGGCCTTATACGACAAATTAAGAAAAAAACAAAAATTCGTGTTGAATTTTGCGCCGATATCTGCTCTAGTATTAACCATACACTATGACGAAGAAAGGCGAGTCAGAAGATGGCGAAGGAGAAGCAAAAATTATGGAAGCGGTTTCTTCTGCGGCGCAGAAGCATCATTTTAACATGGTTATTTTCCTACTTGGTCGTTTTGACGGTACCGATTTTGATCAGCATTTTCGTCTATGACGAGTCCCGGGAAATCTTGAAAAGCGAAATCCACCGGGCGAACAACGTGCTGCTGAAAGAAGTCAGGGGAACGATCGACAACCAGGTTCAAAACGCGGAACGCCTCACGACGGAGTTGACTTGGAACGTACGCATCCGCGGGTTTATGTACTCGAACCTGTACAAAACTCACGGCAGCCTGGATTCCGACCTTTACAGCCTGCACCAGACCGCTCAGGAAATCGCCATATACCAAACGCTCTATCCTTCCATCAGGACCTATTACGTTTACTGGAAGGATCAGGATCTCGTCCTCGAGCCGGGCGTATATCGCACGAGCAAATTGGCCTTTGAAACCATTCATCCGAATGAATCCATTTCTTATGAAGTGTGGCTGGACATCCTGCAAAAGAACAACGCCGGGCGATTCATTAAATTGAAAAACAAAGATTCCGCCATGAACACGCTGGCGTACATTCATTCTTTTCCCGGCGAAAAATTGGGGAGTCCGCCGGGGGCAACCGTTGTTCTGCTCGATACGACCCAGCTCATGGAAACGATCCTTAACGTTCAGGATTTCAGCGACGGTCAGGTATTCGTATTGAACCGGGACAAGCAGGTTCTGCTCTCCACGGAACAAAACAGCGATCCTCTGGCCTTATCGAATATGGATTTTACCAAAGACACCGGCTCTTATTTTACGGAATACGAAGGCAAGCCCTCGGAGTTCATGTACATCAAATCGAAAAACTCGGAGCTTGTCTATGCCACGGTCGTCCCGCGCAGCCTGTTTTGGCACAAAACCTATTATCTGCGCAATATTACGTATATTGGCCTGTTGATCAGTATGATCGGAGGCATCCTCCTTACCGCCCTTTTTCTGTTCAGAAACTACAGTCCGGTCAGCCGGCTGCTGCGGATGCTGAAGGGGGCGAAGGACAAGGCAGCTCTCTACGAGGGCAATGAATTTGCGCTAATTCAGCAGGCAATCTCCGATACGTTGAATGAAAAAGGGCAAATCCAGCTGAGGATGAAGCAGCAGTCCTATATGCTCCGTTCCAACATGCTGGCGCGCATGCTAAAGGGCAAGCTGGATAACCAGCTGTCGCTGGACGAATCGCTGGCCGCTTTTGACGTTCATTTTCACTCGGACGATTTCGCCGTAATTCTCTTTTATCTGGACTATGAAAAGTTTGCCTGGCACCTGGACGAGTTGTCCGATATCGCCAACAAACCAAAGCTGATGCAGTTTATCGTAACCAATATCGTTGAGGATCTGGCCAATGAAAAACACCGGGGGTTTGTATGCGAAATGGACGACAATATGGCGTGTATCCTCAACTTCGCCTCCGGGGACCGGGAGCAGCTGCTGGTTGACGCACAACATCTTGCCGAGCGGGCAAGACAATTCCTGAATGAAAAATTTAATATTCATACGTTTACTTCGATCAGTTCGATCAAAGGTTCGGTCGGCGAAATTTCCACGGCCTACAAGGAGGCGGTCGACGCCTTGGAATACATGGTCGTGGTCGGCGATCGCGAAGCCGTAACCTATGACGAAATCCAGATTAACGACCCGGAAGAAGTGAAAACCGGCTTCTATTATCCGCTTCAAACGGAGCAGCAATTGATGAATTACGTCAAAGCGGGCGACGACTCCAAAGCCGAGGCTTTGATCAAGGACATCGTTTCCCGGTGCATGGAACAAAGCAAGCTCTCCGTCAATCTGATCAAATGCCTGATGTTCGATTTGATCAGCACTTTAATCAAAACGGTCGGCGAAATCGGCGAAACGGAGGAAAACTCAACGGTGAACAGCACGGCTTGGGTAACCCGGGTCATGAACTGCGAATCGCTCAAAGATATGGAACTCCAATTGCTCGCGGTCATGCATGAGGTCTGCGAATACGCATTATTCCGGCAAAAGCAGCTGCAGTCGTCCACCCGCAGTCAGGCGCTTAAAGAACTGAGCACCGAAATCCTGACCTTCATCGCCAACAATTACAAAGAGGCCAATCTGAATATTTCCATGATCGGAGAGCATTTCGGATTGACCCCGACGTATTTGTCTAAGCTGTTTAAAGACCAAACCGGCGACGGATTGCTGGATACCATCAACCGATTCAGAATGGAAGAGGCCAAACGGCTGCTGCGCGATTCCTCCGGCAGCATTAAATCCATTTCCGCCCAGGTCGGATTCCATGATATCAATACCTTTATTAGGACTTTCAAAAAATACGAGGGAATAACGCCGGGGCAATATCAGAAAATATTGTAGCCGATTTCACGCGCGACCGTGTCCCTCCTTCCCCTACCCGAGGCTCTCCCGAGCCTCTTTTTTTCTCGAATTTGGGATTTTGCCGATGCCATTTTCGATTTGGTTTACGCCAAACGCAATATCGGCGATCCGATTCGAGGTGTTGACGATTCTCAAGAACGGCACGGAAGCGCCATAATCGGTAGTGAGGCGCCTCAACTTCAAAACCGCAAAATACAGGGAGGTTACAGCAATATGGGCTTGCCACGTAAAAAGAAATTCAAATTCGCCACATTGACCCTCGTCACTGTCATGCTGTTCACGATTGCGGCCGGCTGCGGCGGCAGCGGCAAGAATGAAGCCAAGCCGGACGATTCGGCAAACGCGGGAAATTCGCAAAACTCCTCCGGATCCGCAGATGCATCTTATCCGTTAAAGGCGGACGCGGACAAACCGCTGACCTACTGGGCCGAATACGGCTCGGTGAAAGCGACGATGGACCAGGTTCCTTTTTTCCAGGAATGGCAAAAACGCACGGGAGTGCCGCTTAAGTTCATCAGCCCTCCCGCCGGGCAATCGAAGGATGCTCTGAACATTATGCTTGCATCCGGCGATCTTCCGGACATGATCGAATACGACTGGTTCAACTTCCCGGGCGGACCGGAAAAGGCCATCGCCGAAGGTTACATTCTTCGCTTGAATGACGTCATCGACAAATACGCGCCGAATCTGAAAAAATTTCTTCAGGAAAATCCCGAAATCGATAAGATGCTGAAAACCGATAACGGGAGCTATTATACTTTTCCTTTCCTGCGCGGCGACCCTCTGCTGCAGGTATATCAAGGACCGATCATCCGTCAGGACTGGCTCGACGAGCTTGGTCTCAAGGTGCCTGAAACGATCGACGACTGGCATACGATGCTGACGGCCTTTAAAGAAAAGAAAGGCGCAACGGCTCCGCTGTCTTATGTTTTCCAATCCGAATTTTTGAACAATGGAGCTTTTATCGGCGCGTTTGGCACGAGCCATACCTGGTATCAAGATAACGGAACCGTGAAGTTCGGTCCCATGCAGCCGGGATACAAGGAATTTCTGAACACGTTCCGCCAGTGGTATGCCGAGGGACTGCTCGATAAAAACATCGCCAATGTGGACGGCAAAGCTCTGGATTCCAACATCACGACCGGAGTCACCGGCGCCACCGTCCATAATTCCGGCAGCGGCATCGGCAAATGGCTTCCTCTGCTTCAGGAGGAAGATCCGAAAGCCGGCCTGGTCGCGGCACCATATCCGGTACTGCATGCCGGAGACGTTCCGATGCTCGGCCAAAAGGACCCGATCTATACGACGGGAACGAACGTAGCGATCACATCCAAAGCGCAAAACGCGGAACTCGCCGCCCGCTTGCTTGACTGGGGCTACAGCGAAGAAGGACATATGTATTTCAACTTTGGGCAAGAAGGGGTCAGCTACGAAATGAAAGACGGCAACCCTACCTACACCGATTTGCTCATGAACAATCCGGATAAGCTGTCCCCTTCCCAGGCGATGTCTTTGTATATCCGCGCCAACTACGGCGGCCCGTTCGTTCAGGATAAGCGCTACATCACCCAATACCTGGCTCTTCCGGAACAGAAATCAGCGCTGGAAACTTGGGCCAAAACGGATGTCGACAAATATAAAATGCCGCAAATCACGCCTACGCCGGAGGAAGCTTCGGAGCTCGCGCAAATTATGAACGACGTAAATACGCTGGTGGACGAAATGACGCTTAAAATCATCATGGGCAATGAATCGGTCGACGCGTTCGACGGATATATGGATAAGCTCAAAACGCTGGGTATCGACCGCGCGATCGAAATTCAGCAAGCTGCCCTGGACCGCTACAATAAACGCTAAACGTTAGTTGGGAGATGGCAAAGAGGGGCGGGAGATTCGGGGACTCGCCCCTCTCCCATTTAAGGAGAGAAAAACATGAACAAAGCCGTATTCCGCAAGAGGTTTATCCGGGATTTTTTGACCAACAAGTACTTGTATTTGATGATGCTGCCCGTGATCGCTTACTATGCCATATTCAATTACGCCCCGATGTACGGCGTGCTGATCGCTTTCAAAGAATATTCGCCGCTCAAAGGAATTATGGACAGCCCTTGGGTCGGCCTGGATCATTTCAAGACGTTTTTTGACAGTTACTATTTCGGGCGCGTGCTGGAAAACACCTTGATTATCAGTGTGTATTCATTGATTTTCGAATTTCCCGCCCCGATTATTCTGGCGATTCTGATTAATGAAGTGCGCAGCAAAACCTACAGAAAGGTCGTTCAATCCGCCACCTACATGCCTTATTTTATTTCGATGATCGTGATTGCCGGCTTAATCCGGGATTTTACGGACAGCGGAGGCGTGATCAATACCCTTTACACTTATTTCGGCGGAGACGGCACCGCTATGCTACAGCATGCGGGATTATTCCGTCCGATCTACATCCTGTCGGAAATTTGGCAAAAAGCGGGCTGGGAGTCGATCATTTATCTGGCCGCGCTGATGGGGATCGATCAGGAGCAATATGAAGCCGCGCGCATGGACGGAGCCGGACGGCTCAAACAAATGTGGTACATCACTCTTCCGGGAATTCTCCCGACGATCGTCATTTTATTTATTCTGCGTATGGGGAATTTGCTGAACGTCGGATTTGAAAAGATCATTCTTCTGTATAATCCGGTGGTGTACGAAACGGCAGACGTCATTTCTTCCTTCGTGTACCGGAAGGGGCTGCTGGAATTCAGCTGGAGCTACAGCACCGCGGTCGGGGTGTTCAACTCCGTAATTAATCTGGTCCTGCTCGTCCTGGCCAACTGGATCAGCAGAAGAGTGACCGATAACAGCCTGTGGTAAACAACCCCGTCCGATCATTGAATAAGTTTCGGCTGCATTAGGAGGTGCCCTATTGAAAACGACTTTGTCGGAGAAAATTTCACTATATATCATCTATTTCGTATTGTTTTTACTGATTGTCGTTACGGTTTATCCGCTGATTCATGTCATCTTCGCCTCATTCAGCAATCCGAACGAAATCATCTCGCACAAAGGCCTGCTGTGGAAGCCGCTGGGCTTCAATCTGGAGGCATATAAGCTGGTTTTTGCCGACCCGGGCATCTACACGGGATACCGGAACACCCTATTTATCGTCGTGGCCGGCGTTGCCCTTAACCTGTTGATGACCGCGCTCGGCGCCTACGTGCTCTCAAGGAAAAACGTGATGTGGAACAAAGCGTTCATGATGCTCATCACCTTCACCATGTTTTTCAGCGGCGGGCTTGTTCCGTTCTACCTGGTGGTCAAAGGCGTCGGCTTATACAACACGCTTTGGTCGACGATCATTCCGTTTGCCATCAATACGTTTAACCTGATCGTCATGAGAACTTCGTTCATGGCCGTTCCGGACAGCCTGGAGGAATCCGCGAAAATCGACGGGGCCAATCATTTTGTCATTCTGTCCCGGATCATCATTCCGCTGTCGCTGCCCGTCATCGCCGTAATGGGGCTTTATTATGCGGTGGAGAAATGGAACGGCTGGTTTTACGCCTCCGTCTTTATTCAGGATCACGATCTGTACCCGCTGCAAATTTTTCTGAGACAGATTCTGATCTTGAGCTCAACGGATACGATGACGTCAAACTCCGCGGTAGGCGAACAATTCCAAATCGGGGCAACGATCAAATACGCGACCATTGTTGTGGCCACGCTCCCGATTTTGTGCGTATATCCGTTTATTCAACGCTATTTTGTGAAGGGCGTCATGATTGGAGCTTTAAAAGGATAACCCGACGTCCGTGCAAGCCAAAATTCATCACCTAAGTCCGCTGCCGGGCGTATCATCTCTCGATGCTTCCCTGCGGCGGATTTTTATCCGAAGTATTTAATCACAAACTCCCTGAATTCCTCCGCGGCCGGCGATAGGTATCTTCCTTCAACCCGCGCGATACCGATATCTCTGCGGCAGACCGGTTCGCATACGGAAACCCAAGCCAGACCCTCCATTTCAAGCCCTTTGCTTTTCGGCAAAATAGAAACCCCCAGTCCGGCGGCGACCAGCCCGGCAATCGTGTGGACGTCCTCGCCTTCGAACAAAATCGGCGGGTTGATTTCCGCTTTTATGAGCAGATGATTAATAATTTTGCGCAGTCCATACCCTTCTTTAAAAGAAATCAGCCGCTCGTTCGCAATCTCCTTGAGCGGGAGGCAATCGGTCCCTGCCAAACGGTGCCCTGCGGGAACGACGAGGAACAATTCCTCGCTGCACAGCCGAACCCAATCGACGTTCAAATTCGTATCCTGCGGAGGAGAAACGAGGCACAAGTCAATCTCTCCCGCCATCAGATGGTTCAGAAGATAGAAGGTATTGTTCTGATGCAGTTGAAAAGAGACATTCGGATTCTTGGTCCGAAACCTGCCGATCAGATTGGGGATTTGCTGAATGCCCAGCGTATGCAAAAATCCCAGCGATACCTCCCCGTGCTCCGGACTCAGCAAATCTTCGATCTCCTGCTTGCCGGAGTGGTATTCCTCCAAAATGCGCTGAACATGCTCCAAAAACAATATTCCGTAACGATTAAGCTGGATCGAGCGTCCCCGTCTTTCGAATAACGGAGCTCCCAGCTCCGTTTCCAACCTGGCAATGGACCGGCTGAGCGCCGGCTGCGTGATGTTAAGCTCTTGCGATGCCAGGGTCATGTGCTGCAAACGTGCGGTCGCCTCGAAATACTCCAGCTGCTGCCATTCCATACTGTACAACTCCCTATCATTCATTACGTGAAGTATATGAAACTAATGAAAGTAATGCATTATACTTTGTTTCATTCCCATCATATACTTAATTTGTCGGTTAGAAAACCAAAAATAGAGAATTGGATAGGACAGGAGAGTAAGGCATGGATTTCATCGAGATAGGAAGCTCGGCGCACCGGCGGGCAGCCGCCAGTATGCTGATGGGGAGCATCGTCACTTTTGCCGTTTTGTACAGTCCCCAATCGCTGATCAGCTTGTTTTCCAAAGAGTACAACGTTACCCCGGCAACGGCCGGAGCCTCAATATCGCTGGCGACGGTAGGGCTGGCAATCGGCCTGATTCTCGTCTCGGCGCTGGCGGGCCGCTGGAACCGCAAAGTATTGATGAGCTGCTCGCTCGTGCTCACCTCGGTTTTGGCGTTATTATCATCTTTTTGCCATAATTTCACTTTATTCCTGATTCTGCGCTTCGTGGAAGGCATCAGTATTTCAGGGTTTCCGTCCATCGCGATGGCCTACTTGAACGAAGAATTTCGTCCCAAGACCATAGGCCGGGTGATGGGCATTTATATTGCCGGGACCTCCATCGGCGGGTTCACCGGACGGATCGTCATCGGGACGCTCACCGACCTCTTCAATTGGCAGGTCGCCATGATGATGCTTGGCATAACAAGCCTGCTGTTCAGCCTTTGGTTTTGGCGGTATCTTCCGGCGTCGCGCAACTTTGCGGCACGGAAAGTGTCCCTGAAACAATGGAAAACGGGGATGCTGAGCAATTTGCTGAACAAAAAGCTGGTCTTCCTGTTTTTGACCGGTTTCGTGCTTATGGGCGTATATATCATGATTTTGGACTATATCGGATACCCGCTGACCAGCAGCCCGTTCAACCTGAGCCAAACCGCCTTCGGATTCCTGTTTGTCGTTAATTTGGTCGGTACGTTCAGCTCCATCTGGTTCGGGAAACTGGCGGACCGCCATCCCAGATCCCATGTCATCGGCATCGGTATCGCCATTCTGATGGCCGGGACGCTGCTGACGGAGGTTCCGGTGCTGAGCGTCAAAATCCTGGGAGTCGCCGTGGTCGCTTTCGGCTTTTTCGCGGGGCATTCGGTGGCGAGCGGCTGGGTCGGCGTGCTCGCGGACAAGTCGCATAAAGCCGAGGCCTCGTCGCTGTACCTGCTGTTCTATTACGGCGGGTCCAGCTTCGTCGGCTGGTCGGGCGGCATTTTCTATCATCAGATCGGCTGGAACGGCATGATTTATTACGGCTGTATTTTGCTGGCCGCCGGCGCGGCGGTTACCTATCTTGCGGGGAGAACGAAATCGGTTCGCCTGCCGCATTTGCAATTGAAGCAGCGTTAAACCGGAAACGGGTCGATAAAAGCTGCGGGACCGCATCGGTCCTATCCCGCCTCGCCTCCTTCATTCAGGCAAAGCCGGATTTATGATAGAATCAATAATTATAAATCTTTAGCTTATGGATGGTGTTATCAAAGGAGGCTTGGTGCGGATGAATGAAATCGTCTCGAAACAATGGGTGCTGGCGCGTTTGTATGAACCCGATCTTGTCATTGCGGACTGCCGGTTCGAGCTTGGGAAACCTCTTGCCGGGCGGGAAGCTTATGAGGCGGGCCATCTGCCGGGAGCCGTGTATTTTGACCTGGAGCGGGATCTCTCCGCTCCGGTCTCGGCGCACGGCGGGCGGCATCCCCTGCCCGATCCCGCCGAGCTTGCGGCGCGGCTAGGCCGGGCAGGGATCGGCAGCAGCACCAGGGTCGTCGCCTACGACGACCAGGGAGGCATGAACGGCTCCCGGCTGTGGTGGCTGCTGCGCTGGCTGGGCCATGACGAAGTCTTCGTCATGGATGAGGGATTTGCCGCCTGGCAGGCCGGCGGCTACCCCGTCACCGCTGAGCGGCGGATCACGGTTCCCGCCGCTTTCACCCCCTCCCCTCGGCCGGACATGCTGGCCGATGTGGAGGACGTCCGCCGGGCGCTCCGCGATCCCGGCGTGCTGCTCGTCGACTCGCGGGCCGGGGACCGCTACGCCGGCGAGGTCGAGCCGCTAGACGTCAAGGCGGGGCATATCCCGGGCGCGATCAATCGCTTCTGGAAGCAGGTCCTTGACGACAGCGGCTCATGGAAAAGCGGCGAGCCGCTCCGGGAGCAGCTCGCCCCGGCAGCGGCCGCGCTCGACGCCGGCCGCGAAGTGATCGTCTACTGCGGCTCCGGCGTCAGCGCCTGCCCGAACGTGCTGGCCCTGCACAAGCTCGGCTACCCGCAGGTAAAGCTGTACGCGGGAAGCTGGAGCGACTGGATCTCGTACGAGGACAACCCAGTGGCTACGGGGGGAGAGAAATAAAGACAAGCCCGCGCTGAGCGCGGGCTTTTTTGCTTGGTGCTATGATGGTACAGAAGGCGTACATCGGGCCGGGAGATATACAGAGTCAACGGGGAATCAACGCTGGCGATGAATCTGCGAGACGGTCAAGCCAATCGTCCCCTTCGAACTTGTGCGATCCCTGATGACTAAGTCCGATGAGCTACTGTGTCATTTCCCAATCCAGCAGCGTAAAACGCTTCTTCATCTGACCTTAGCACATGGTACTAATTCCTGAAAGCAGAAGCTTAAGCTATTCAGGAGGGAGCCCCCCTAAATTCCCCACTACTTGTGACACGGTTCACCACGCTGTCTATAAAAACAAGTTACATATCGTCAATAAACTCGTGTACTGTCAATCAACCGGAGTACTTAAGGTATTGCGAAAATGCTTAACGTCGTTCATTGGCGGGCGGCCAAACATACGGCTATACTCCCGGCTGAACTGCGAAGGACTCTCATAGCCAACCTGAAAGCCTGCATCAGCAGCTTCCATCCCCTCTGAGAGCAGTAAACGACGTGCGGTCTGCAGCCGGATGGCCTTCTGATATTGCAGGGGACTTATTGCTGTGACCTTTTTGAAATACTTGTGCAAAGAAGAAGGACTCATGTTTGCTACCCTCGCTAACTCCTCGATCACAAGCGGCTTGGAGTAATCGCGGTTAATCAGTTGGATCACTTTGGAAATGTTATGTGAATAACTGCCGGGAATAGAGAATTGTCTGATTAAGGCGCCTTGCTCACCCTTTAGCACACGATAAAGGATCTCGCGGATAATGATAGGTGCAAGGAATTCAATATCCTCAGGGGTATCCAGAAGCCGAATAAGCCGGACCAGTCCATCAAGTAACGGCGGCTCGGACTGGCTCACCAATATGCCCCGTCCCGTTTTTCCGTCCCAAGGGATGCTGCTGCTATGCATGATGTCCAGAATGACATCCGGAGAAATGGATAATTGAAGGCTTAGATAAGGAAGCTCTGGCGAGGCTTCTGTGATTATTCCGACTACAGGCAGATACACCGAACTAACCATATAGTTGGCCGGATTGCATACGTAATTATCCCCTGCCAACGTTGCTGTCTTGGAACCTTGTGCGATCACGTATAGAGAAGGCATATTTACTGAATGCCTTGGCTCGGACACATGGCTTGAGCGTCTGAAGCACAGCTCCGGCACTGTTGAAGCATGTGTTCCGTCCGAAGGTGCGTGACGTTGAATAAGAAGAATCAGTTCTTGCAAAAGAGCAGAAATAGTAGAGGGAGGGGAGAATTTATTCATGCTTTACTTTTCCTTTCCAAGAATGTTTGATGGCTAATTATATTACACCGAATAGGATTAGGCAAGAATAAGAGGCGATCCGTCTACCTGACTCAATCACATTCCACTTATAATTTGCTTGCAGGATAAGAAACTAATGAAAGAAGGACTGAGTATGAGTATTGAGAATAAAGTCGTCATTATCACGGGGGCAAGTAGCGGGATTGGAGAAGCAACAGCACTGTTGCTTGCCGAACGCGGAGCAAAAATAGTGCTTGGGGCACGCGGAGCGGATCGTCTTGAAGCGTTGGCGGCTCGCATTGTAAATAGAGGTGGCGAAGCTGTTTATGCAAGCACAGACGTGAGACGGCGCGAGGATCTAAGCAGACTTGTTACATTAGCTTGCGAACGGTATGGAAAGCTTGATGTTCTCGTCAGCAATGCTGGGGTTATGCCCATTTCCCCTCTCGATGACCTGCGTGTCGAAGATTGGGAGGACATGATTGACGTTAATGTAAAAGGTGTTCTGTATGGCATTGCTGCAGCTTTGCCAATCTTTCGCAAGCAGGGCTTCGGGCACTTCGTGAACACCGCTTCTACAGCAGGACATAAAACAGTGCCGAGTCAGTCGGTCTACTCCGGAACGAAATTCGCTGTTCGTGCCATCTCGGAGGGGCTGCGCCAAGAGGCGGGCAATAAGCTACGTGTAACCATCATTTCGCCCGGTATTGTAAAGACCAGTTTCACGGAGAATGCGACAGACCCAGTATTGCAAGAAAAACTCAAACTGGCGATGACGCCGGATGCAGTAGCACGCGCAATTGCATACGCAATCGAACAACCGGATGATATTGATGTGAACGAGATCGTGATCCGTCCCACCGCTCAGGTGTAACCTGAAAAATAAGCGAAAAACTGGTGTCATCAGCAGTTTCCTTCAGCGTCCCATAGGACATGCAAAGCATGGATTTGGAATTCAATTCACAGTGCAACAAACATTTGTTTGAACTGGCCCCTTCTGCCGAATTGGCGGAAGGGATCCTTGCTGTGAACCGGCAATCTTACCGTCAAGGATCCTCCATCCAGGTATCAGCAAATCTGCCGTAACCCCTCAGTATAGTTTAGAAGGGACAAATACTTTCCTCATGCTCCCCGACAAACTTCGCCAGCTCCTTAACCTGAGCCGTTTCATTGTTCCGCGGCCAGCAAAAGGCAAAGTCCATAGTGAATTTTGGCTTGATGAGCGGAATAAAGGCAATATCCTTATCAAAGGTTTTACTTAAACAGCCAAGGACAAGCGAGATTCCCACCCCGGCGGACACAAGTGCGATTACTGCCTGATCATTGGCGGCCTCAAAAACTTCCGCATCCAAAAAGCGATTATCGTCCCTGCGGACCATGAACCGGGATTCTGCAAGTACTCCTTGTATTGATCGTTGATAATATAAGTCCGAGTGGAAGTAGGGTTCTTCAGCCCGAACTTTTCCCACATCGCCGGATCATTCGAACCTCCAAGCTTTACGAGCATATTCGCCGACTCTCTATTCATTTTAGCCGGAATTTGCTCGTAGGCTTGGATGATTTGCGCATGAAACTCGTCGATCGGATTGCGGTTAACAAGGCTCGTCAAATGGATGCCTTCGCGAATATAAGAAACGTATGCCAGATGGTCAGCCCAGAACTTGTCGATATAATAAAGCCGTACCCGCTGCTCCGAAGGACTCATCTTCGTCTCGCCTCTTAAAATTCCGAGCCGCTCCTCATATAGCATTCGCCTCTGTTCCTCCACCATATCCGAATAACCGTTCAATTCCTGTTGGATATCGAAGTTTTGGCCCATAATAACGCGCTGAATATGCTTAATTTTGCTGTGGAGCGCCGGCTCTTCGAGAGCCTCATCCTGCCTAGGAGCGCGAATCGCTTTATCGATGCCGAACCGAACCAACAACTCGTCTTCCAAGCTTAAGAAAAATACGGAAGCCCCCGGATCGCCTTGGCGGCCGGATCGCCCGCGCAGCTGGTTGTCGATCCGTACGCTTTGGTGCATATGCGTACCAATCACGTACAACCCGCCCAGCTTGGCGACAACTTCCGCTTGCGTGGGGTTGCCCCTGCCGAGCCGAATGTCGACGCCGCGTCCCGCCATATTCGTAGACACTGTCACGGCGCCGATTTCTCCCGCTTTGGCGATGAGCTCGGCTTCTTTTGCGTCATTTTTCGCATTCAGAACATGGCAAGGTACGCCGGCAACCGCTAGCGCCACCGCCAGCATGTCAGACTCCTCAACGCTTGATGTACCAATGAGAATTGGGCGCCCCGCCCTATGCACGGCCGAGATTTCTTGTATAAGCGCCTTGAATTTGGCTTCCTTATGGGTATAAATCCGATGCGGATGGTCGATCCGTATGTTTGGGCGGTTCGGCGGGATTTGCACGACCTGCAGCGCATAAATTTTTTCGAATTCCATTGCGGAAGCTTGCGCGGTCGCCGTCATTCCGCAAATCTTTGGATATAGGCTAAGGAAGTGTTGAAGGGTGATCGTACCGAGAATGATCCCGCCGGCAAAGGGCTGTAGTCCTTCTTTAGCCGTAAGCGCGGCTTGCAGCCCGTCCGGCAAATGCCTGTTCTCCGCCACGCGGCCGGTATATTCGTCGATCAGCTCGATTGTTCCGTCCCGGACGATGTAATCGACGTCTTTTTTCAATAACAATTCCGCATGCAGGGCGCAATTTAACGACATTAACAAATGACTATTATGGCTTTCGTACAAATTGCTGCATCCCAGCAGCGATTCCGCTTTCGCCGATCCCGCTTCATTTAAATAAACGTTCCGCTTGAACTCGTCGAAGTCGTAATCCTCATCTTGCTTGAGCTGCCTAGCCACTTCTGCGAAATGAATGCCGTCGCTCTTGGAGGAACCCGGCTCTCCGGCGATGACCAGCGGCACCCGCGCTTCGTCGAGAAGCAGTGAATCCGCTTCGTCGACGATGACGTTGTGGAAAGGACGATGCACGGTATCGAATGGGTCTAGAGCGATCGTGTCGCGCAAATAATCGAATCCCGCCTCTTTGGCCGTAACATAGGTTATATCCGCGGCGTACGCTCTCCGTTTCTCGGACAAGCTCATGCCCGCTTGAACCGTGTTTACCGTTAACCCCAGGAAACGATAGATCGGGCCCATCCACTCCGCGTCCCGATTTGCCAAATAATCGTTAAAAGTGAGCACATGAACGCCTTCACCGGTTAGCGCATTTAGATAAGCAGACATAACGGCAGAAAGCGTTTTTCCTTCGCCGGTATGCTGCTCGATCAGAAATCTCTCGTGCAGAGCGACGGCAGCCATAATCTGGACATCGTAGGGCTGTAATCCAAGCATTCTCTTCGCTGCCTCGCAGACTAACGCATAGGCATCGACCAGCAGTTCGTCCAAAGGCGTACCCGATTTTGCTTTCTTTTTCAGCCGGAGAGATTCCGCTTGCAGCTGCTTTTCGTCCCATGCTTCCAAATTCCGTTTCCTGATGAGCTCCGCTTTATCCCGGTAGCCTTTCAGTTGTAGCCGGGTATCGCGGTCTTTGAATTCTCGTATTAACTTGACGGCTAAATTCATCGGAATTTGACCCCTCCCGGTTAGAAATACTCGATTCTATTTTTTTCTACTCATCCTTTAACCGTCGCCCATACAAAACAACAGATACAATCGTTAATACAATCGTCCATGCCAAAATAATCAGGAGGGGTTTTAATAAATCTCCAGTCGTAAAGCCTATATTACGTATATCCAGCAAACGCACAAGTTGAAGGTTTGGTGCATACTCCAGCACTTTGAAAATTGGATAATCATCCACTAGCAACATTCCTCCATATGGTAAACCGAATACGATCGCCACAGGAACTATAGATAATGAGGCTTCAAGTAGCGTCTTGGAGAATAAACCACATATCGTTCCAGCTGCTGTATATAGAATAATCGAAAGAATGATTGCTGCCACAAACGCCCATATACTAGCCGGCTCATAGCCAAATAGATACGTAGCAATAGCCAGAACAACGGCAGACATGACAAGGACTAAAGTACTTTTGCCGATTAAAACATCCGTGGTCGTGGCCGGAGTCATCATTAATGATCTTAAAGTGTTACGCTCCTTTTCTTCCGCAATCAAGCATGCTTGTGCAAAACATGTTAGTATCACAAACGAAAGATTAAGAACTAAACCGAAAGCTCCAGGCAACAAAGACGGGTCTACACCTCGAAGAAGAAGTGCAAAGACTATTGGAAAAATCAACATAATGGAGACCGCATAATTACGTGAAAACTCTTTGTAATCCTTCACAAATATCGCTCGCACACGTTTTAATGAGATACTCATAGTAACTCACTTCCTGTCATCTTAATGAAGATATCGCCCAGACTTGGCTCTTTCGTTTCTAAGCGATCAATTAACCCTCGTTTCATCCAATCGGATATTTGATCGGCCGTTTCCTCATCGAGCGGGAGCTCGTATGCTTCTCCATTGATTAAATCAACACAAACTACGTTTTCCCGATGCTGTTTTTTTAGTTCCTTGGGTGAACCGATGGTTTGAATTTGTCCTTGATACAAAATCGCTACACGGTTACATATCAATTCTGCTTCAGCCATATCATGCGTAGTTAAAAAAATCGTTGTCCCTTTCTCATTTAAGTAGCGCAGGCCTTTATAAATATGTGCTGAGTTTACCGGATCTAAAGCCGAAGTAGGTTCATCCAGGAATAATAATTCCGGCTCATGGATAATCGCGCATGCCAGCAGGACACGCTGACGCATCCCTTTCGATAGGAGATTGACTTTCTTTTTGCGCTCTCCGCTTAGGTTTACAAACTGCAGCACCTTATCGATCGAAGATCCGGGAAGATCATATAACCTACGATACAGCTCCAGATTTTCCTCAATCGTTAACCTCTCATATAGTCCGCTGTTGTCCGTCAAAATGCCAAAGCGCATCTTCTGTGCAGACTGATGCATCATCTCCGCCGGCTGATTAAATACACTTGCCTGTCCGCTTGTCGGATTTAACTGAGCGGTTAAAATCTTTATTAATGTTGTTTTTCCTGAACCGCTCGGACCCAGGAAACCAAAAATTTCACCTTTCGGAATGGAAAAAGACACATTCGCTAACGCATCCTTATTCCCAAATCTCTTTCGAATACGTTCGACTTGGATAACATCCATTAACACCACTTCCTTAGAGTTAATGGCATAAGTATATAAAGATTGCATGCTTCCAGCCATCAAAACCCGCCGAAATGTAGCTGTTTCCGCCTGAATGGTACCACCCTATGCTTGATTGGTTCGGCATTACTCCGGAAATTAAATGCGAAGAAGCGCTTTTAATTCCTGCAATTTTGAGCGGGATAACGGAACCACGGCATCTTTTCCTGTATTTAATCGCAAGCTGTAGCTATTCTTCGTCCACGTAATAATCTCTCTTACCTTTTGCAAGTTAACGATGTAGGATCGATGACACCTAAAAAAACCGAAATTTAACAATCTCTGCTCGAGCTCGGTTAGCGTCAGAGCACAAGCATAATGTTCTCCGCCCACATGAACAAGGACCGAACCCTCTATACTTTCTATGTAATCGACTTCAGGCGGATCAAATAAAATCACCTTGTCATTTCTTTTAGTAGATATCTTCTGCAACGTTATATTGGCCCGATCTTGTTCCTGCACTTCCTGCTTATCCTCTTCCGAGTCCCGAATATCCAGTGGATGAAATCCGGATTCATTCAATCGATAAATGACATCGCAGGAAATAAGGGCATCCTCCAAATTCGAAGTCAAAATTAAAAGCTGCTTCCCTTTCGAAAGGTCATCCAAAATCCGTTTATAATGACGACGATCTTGCTCTTCCAAGTAAAAATAGGGTTCCTCCAGTACAAGTGTGGGCTGATGCGCAAAAAAGACACGCAGCAATGTAACATACATCCTTTTCGATGAGCTTAGATCCTTGATTTTTACCTTTCGTTCTTCCTTTAAAGCAAAATAATCCATTAACAAAGCGACTCGGTCGTCCCTCTCCGTTACTTTGATCAGAAAAGTGATTAGCTCTTCCACCGTTAGACGCATATACTCGCTTTGTCCGGCTCGAAATAAATAATATTGGGAATGATTCGCCAATTGATTCATTAAAAGCTGCTTTCGCTTCAAGTCCGTTATAATGCCAATCGATTGGTTCGATGTCATATTAAATTCGATCTTCGGTAGAAATAATTCCCCGTCAACATACATTGGTTGAAATTGCATGCCATCCTCCTGGTCAGCGCCGCTATAGGATATAATAAACAATTATAATGTTGGGATACTTTTCTGTCACAAACATAAAGAAGGCTGTCGAGACTTTCTCAACAGCCAGAACGGCAAATACGCTTTATTTTGCTGGATTAGCTGAGTGTAATACCGCAAATGAGATGCACGACGGCGCCGACAGAGGAGCCTATCATCATGCCCCGTTCTTTTTTGTTCGCGGCAATGACGGCATCGAGGATTTGAATCACGGCAGCCGTAAAAAGAACCCAAGCGGCGGCGAGCCCGCCGGGCCAAAAAGGCAAAATGCCGGCGGCCAGTCCGAATGGAATGGAACGTGCCGCATACATGCGCGCGTAAAATAACTCGCCGGCAACAGCATGACCGGAGCCGGACAAAGCCCCCGGCCGGATCAGAGCCACTACGGCAGCCCCTGCGGAAGCAAAGGATGCCAGCAAATTCAGAAGCAGAAGAATGGTTTGCATGGGTCAGCACCTTTCTCGGAAAATGAGTTCCCGTATAGCCCTCCCGGGGATTTCCGCAACATGGCAGCGCGAAATTCGTACGTGGTTAAGCCGACAAACGACAAAGCGACCGGCTAGCAGTTATCCGCCAAGTAGATTCCCTCCGGGGAATTTATTCTTTTCTGCTCTATATACTCGTAGCTGTCCAGCTTGTAGGTAATCGCTTCAAATGCCCTGTTCAACTCTTTCTGCTTTCTCTGCAGCTCCTCCTGGTGCGCTTTCAGGATCATCTTTCTCTCCGGAATGGTTTCTTCCCCCTGCAGCGCCAATTCCACGATTTTTTTCAAATCCGTCAATTTCATGCCGGTAGCGCGAAAACACATGATTAACCGAATCCAGTCCAGATCGGTTTGCGTAAAATAGCGCTTGCCATTCCCATCCCGATTTATAAAGGGAAGCAATCCCTCCCTCTCATAATAGCGAATCGTGTATGCCGGACATGTCAGGATTTCCGAAACTTCCCCTATCGATAATTTCATTCCTTCACTCCTCCCATACCTTGTTCGAATCATCCACAAGTATTCCGCCTAGGCCTCATTCCACCTGTACAAATTATCGTAGCACTTAAAGTGAACTTCAAGTCAACTCACTTCGGTTCGCGGAAACAAGGCTTTTAAAAATAACATTTGACTTGAAGTCAACTTTAAGTCGTATCATCCTTTTGAGCCTTTGGGCTCCAACAAAATACCAGGAGGTAAACCAATGAGTAAAACTGTTCTGATCACAGGTACATCCACAGGTTTTGGACAGGCCATGGCGATTCAGTTCGCCAAGCAAGGCTGGGAAGTTGTCGCCACCATGCGAAATCCTGTAAAGGCAGATCCCGAGTTTGGAAAATACAGCAATATCAAGGTGATGGCCCTCGATGTAACCAAACCCGAAATGATCACAAGCGTTGTCAAGGAAGTGACAAGTCAATATGGCAGCATCGACGTACTGGTCAACAATGCCGGTTACGCACAGCTCGGAACCGTTGAGGAAGTAACGCTGGACGAAGCAAGGGCGCAATATGAAACCAACGTATTCGGAGTTATCGGCGTCACTCAGGCCGTCTTGCCGCAAATGAGACAACGCCGCTCCTGACACATTATCAACACCTCTTCCATGGGAGCCCTTCAGAGCTTGGCGACGATGCCCGTCTACTGCAGCTCCAAAGCCGCTCTGGAAAATCTGAGCGAAGGCATGGCAGAAGAAGTTAAAGGGTTGGGCATAAAAGTTACGCTCGTTGAGCCGGCGGGATTCAAAACCGGCTTCCAGAACAATACGACAGCGGCCATAAGCAAAATACCGGATTATCAGGCAAGCTACGATTGGATGGACAATTTAGCAGAAACCGCCCCATACGGCAATGTGGAGAAGGCAATGATGGCTGTTGTGGACATAGCGGGGACTGACAACCCGCCAAGAAGACTGGCGCTGGGCAGCATGGGGCTTGTTATGGCCCGGACACAGCTGAATGCCATGCTGGACGAATACGATAAATGGGAACAAGTTACCGCAAGCGCGGACTGAAGCCCATTACCTAGAGATAACGCTCGCATAGATCAGACACGGTGAAAATCTAAAAACAGACTTTCAGACAAGAAGGATGTCAAGCGCCGTGCAGCGGCGGACTCGACATCCTTCTTTGATCTCCAGCGGCAACGAACCGGCCTCATTCAGGAATAAAGTACATGCCCAAATAAATGAATGCCTTGGAATGCGGGTTCTTCAGCTTACCTTAAACTGCGCAATCAACAGCTGCAGTCCGTCCGCTTTTGAAGCCAGTTCCATGGAAGCCGAGGCAACCTCATGTATGGAAGCCAACTGCACTTCTGACGAGGCCGCGGCGTTCTGCGAATGACCGGCGGCGTTGCGGGCGATACCCGCGAGCTGATCCACCGTCGCGGTCAACTGCTCCGTGCCTGCCAGCAATTCTTCCGAGGAAGACGATACCTCATGAATCTGAGCGTTGATGTCCCGAATGCCTTCCAGAATTCCAGTGAACATCTCTCCCGCTTCTCCGATGGTCTGTGCACCTTTATTCACCAGTTCGCTATTGCCG
Organism: Paenibacillus terrisolis; assembly: GCF_056171975.1. NCBI lineage: Bacteria > Bacillati > Bacillota > Bacilli > Caryophanales > Paenibacillaceae > Paenibacillus > Paenibacillus terrisolis. The sequence goes on from NZ_JBKFGG010000034.1 coordinate 80,711, forward strand.
AGCATGGCTTCCGCAACGCGGTCGCTCTCCGCGTGAATTTCGACAATCAGACTGCCGATTTTGCCGGCCGCGTCCGCTGTCTGCTCCGAGAGCTTTTTGACTTCGGCCGCGACAATCGAGAAGCCGCGCCCGTATTCACCGGCCCGCGCCGCCTCAATGGAAGCATTCAACGCCAGCATGTTCGTCTGGCTGCTGATTTCGGTAATGAGTCCGCTGAAGCTGCCGATCTGGTCAGTCCTTGCTCCCAGGGAAGCAACCAGCCCAGAGGTTTCCGCCGCAGAGCTCTCTATTTTTCTCATTTGAGCCTCGGCCTGAGCAATCTTCTCATATCCGCTGCCGGCCTGTCTGGAGACCAGATCCGTCAACTCGGCCGCATGAACGGAGGATTCCGCGATCCGCTGTACTCCCGCCGACATCTCCTCCATGGCTCTTGCCGATTCGCCGGTCGCTTGAAGCTGGGTATCCGCACCTGATGCCACGCCCTTAATGGCTTGGACCACTTTCTCCGTTGTTTCATGGGTTTGGGCGGAGCTGGTCATCAGTTGTTCCGAGGTTGACGCCACCTGAAACGTATTGTCGGCAACCTGTCCCAATAATTCTCTTACTCTTTCCAGCATCCGGTTAATGTACTGAGCCATTTTGGCGAATTCATCCGAACCGTCGATACTCAGATTTTGGGTGAAATCGCCCTCAGCCATGGATTGCGCCAAGTTATTGACCCGAGACAGTCTTCCGGTAATGGATCTGCTGTACAAATGCACGGCAAGCAGGGTCACGATCAACCCGGCCAGTCCGATCGCAACCATCGTGGCCAGCAGCGATTTAAGCGGCGCATACAGCTCCGCCTCGGAAATTGTCAGGCCGAGCACCCAGCCGGTGGTAGGAAGCTTCTCGTAATACAGCTGGTGCTTGCCCTGATCGTTCGTATAGGTAACCATCCCCCGGTCCTGCGCCATCATTTCTTTTCCCGCCTGTGCCAGGGAAGTATTGGTCTCATCGGTAATCTTCAGCTTCATAATTTTATCTTTATCGGGACCGGCGATATAATTCCCCTGTGTATCCAGAAGCATCGCCCAGCCGGTATCTCCGACCTGAGTCTCTTCGATCTCCTTCTGCATCGTCTTCAGGTTGATATCCCCGGTAATCACGCCCTGCAGGGTATGGTCCGCCCGGAAAAAAGGCACGGTAAACGTCGTCATGGTCGTATCCGTACCCGGATCATAATAAGGGTCGGTAATCCCCGTCTTTTCCTTGCCGATCTTGTACCAATCCTGCTCCGGATAATTGTATGACGGATCGCTGTACTGCTCGGTGGTCACAATCTTATCCCCGTCACGGTAAGCGTATGTAGAGAAGAAATCAACATTCGGATCATATTGTTTCGGTTCAAAATAAACACCCACGCCAAACGTATCCGCGTTGCTTTCCAGCGCGTGACTCAGAATCGTTTGGTACTGCTTCAGCGAATAGGCGGACGCGTCGCTTTCCAGTGCGCGGGCCAGCACCTCAGGCACTTTGCCGTGAGCGCTCAAGTTGGAATAAATCTGATTGGAAACCTCGGAGAGCTGCACGTTCATTTTTTCCCGAATCTGTGTCTGGATAATAGATTTGGAGTAGCTGTAAGCGAAAATGGCAACGATAAGCAAGGTAACCAGGAAAGCCGGCATTATGATCGCGAATGTTCTCGTCCGAATGCTTTTGAAACCCTTACGTCCAATTTTCTTGAAGAACATTTCCCTCATGGTTATCTCTCCCTATTGGTTTTTTTCTGTTACTAAGAGAATTGTAGCAATGAAATATGCGCAAAATGTAAGCTGATGTCGAATCTTTGCTCAAGATAATGAAATTTTCTGAAAGTTTAAACAAACGTTCAAAACTTCTCGCGGTCATGTCCGATAACGCTGCTAATGGAAGTTTTCCAGCGCAAAAAGCCTAGAGAATCGCGCCCAATGCGATTCTCTAGGCTTTTATTTATAAGCGGTTTTCCAGTTGCAGCAAACTGGCCCAGCAGCCGCTTTTTATTAAGGATTCAGCGATACGATAATTTTGCTGATGTTGGCCCCGCCATTCCCCCCGCTTAACCGGATGACATTATTTCCACCCGAATTCAAAGCGACTTGGAGGCTGGCCTGCCCCGTATAATTGCCCCAGCCGCCTGTACCCGGAAGCGTCAGCGAATAACCGTTTCCGCTCGAATCGCCGCTGGTGTTCACCTTAAAAGTAGACTGGTTGTCCGCGGAGGCGTAAATCACGGTAACCGTAGCTTGGCCGCCGGAACCCCCGTTAATGCCGGTTAACTCAACGTAAGAGCCTGAAATATGCAGATTCTCAATCGTTCCGTTGGATCGGGTCGCTCCGCCGCCAACCGTGACATTGCTTCCGCTCATCGGGTATTCAGTGTCCTGGTCCTGGCCGCCCGTAGGAATCAGCGACACGATGACTTGATTTACGTTAGCTCCTCCCATGCCGCCGCTCAGCTTGATGATGTTGTTCGTGCCCGGATTCAAATCAATCAGTCGATTGGTCCGGCCGGTATAATTTCCCCAGCCGCCCGTGCCCGGCAAGGCCAGGAAATACCCGTCTCCGGCCGTATCGCCGCTGGCGTCCACCTTAAAGGCCGCCCCGCTGTCGCCTGAAGCGTACAATACGGTAAGCAGCGCCTTGCCGCCTGCTCCGCCGTTGATGCCGCTCAGTTGGATATAGGAGCCGGAAGTATGCATATTTTCAATCGTGCCATTGGACCGGGTGGCTCCGCCGCCGAAGGTCACATTCCCGTCATTCATGCCGTATGGCGTTTGCTGGGTGTATTCGTCGAAGTTCTCATTGATCAGATCATAATACTTGATTTCCGTGGCATGGGAACGCGGTCCAACAGCTGGGACGCCGTCGCTGGTTTGAACAACCTTTTGAATCGTGCCGTCCGCATTAAAATTGACCTTATCCACGCAGACGGAGCGCAGCGTACCGTTGGAGGAGATTTTTCCGTTATGATAGAACATGTACCAGTTTCCCTTGTATTCAACAATGGAGCCGTGCGTCGTTCCGCTGCTAGGAACCGGATCGAGAATAACGCCGCGGTTCGTCCATGGTCCCAGCGGGCTGCTGCTCGTTGCGTAGCGCATTTGGTTTCCGCTCGGATTATTGTCGGCATACATCAGGTAATAGAGATTGCCCCGCTTAAAAACCCAGCTGGCTTCATGGAAATCCTGCAGCTCGGTGAACTGCTTGACCGGACCGTCAATGGACATCATATCGGCCCCCAGCTTGAACCCGATGGCTTGTCCGCCTCCTCCGGCATACATATAATAAGTTCCATCATCATCGCGGAACACACTCGGGTCTATCAGATTGCCTCCCGGAAGACCTTGAATATACCCCTGAACGGTGAAATCCGCGGCAGGCTTGTCGCTGGTCGCCACTCCGATTTTCCAGGTATCGTTCCAGTTCGATCCGCTCGGATGAGGGAAATAGAAGTAGTAGGTTCCATCTTTATAAGCCGCATCCGGAGCCCACATGAAGCCGCCCTCGGGCCGTCCCCACGGCACATCGTCAGCGCTCAGAATCTCTCCCTCGTCCACCCAGTCAACCATATTGTCCGACGAGAATACGTGATATTTATCCATCAGATCACTGCCTCTGGAAGGAAAAATATCGTGCGAAGGGTACACATAAATCCGTCCGTCATTCCACACATGCGCGGATGGATCGGCGGTGAAGATGCTGGTGAAAATCGGGTTTCCTGACACGGTAACAGGATCGGCAGCCGAGGCAGAGGATGTGAATCCCGTAAAAACGGACAGCAGCAACGTTCCGGTCGAAAGCAGGCCCACAAGCTTTTTCTTCATAAAAATGTTACCTCCTCCATTATGGATTGGATGAAATTGTAAATTCTAGGACTAGCTCTAGCTTACAATATATGTAATCTGTTGTGTAGTGAGGTAATCTTAAACTTTTCCGGGTCTATCTTGGCTTAATTTCCCGAAACTACTCGAATGGCACAGATGAGAACTGCGACGACCGGCAGAGATAAATCATGGCCTCGCGTCAAACGAGTGATTGCTCTAAGGTTACAAGGGTTCTAGGGTTCTAAGACTAGCTCTCGAAGTCCACTGATTTACGATCTAATAGAAGGAAAAGCTCCAGCTAATTTAAGCAAAATGAGGATTTTCGACGTTTTAACTGGAAATGCTCCCACTGCTATGAACGAATTTGTCAATCCCCCTGTTTTTCCCCCTTTAAACTAAGGGTTTTCAATTCCTTGGGCACAGAGACA
>NZ_JBKFGG010000035.1:0-35497 GCF_056171975.1 Paenibacillus terrisolis
TGCCGCCCGGCCTCCCTAGCGAAGCGCTGCTGCGCGCTTCGCTGCTCCAAGGCACAGCGTTCCTGCCGGGAACGCTGTGCTACGCGGGTGAGCCGGATGGGGAGTTCATCCGGCTCACCTTCGCCGCGCAGCGAGAGGCGCAGCTGCGCGAAGGGATTGCCCGCATCGGCGAAGCGATGGCGGAGTTCACGGCGCGCCTGAACGACTAGAAGGCGCGCCGCTGTGCCGCATAGGGCCTACGTTAAGCGGAGCTTATTCCCGCGGCGCCGCTTGTCCGCTGCTTTCCTTCCGGCGTGCCGCCGTCTTTTTGCGGGTAAGCTTGCTCGTTTCGGCCGGTTTTCCGCTTTTTGCTTCCTTTCCCGCAGATTCCGACGCTTCTGCCGTTTCCACGGCCGGAGCGGCCTGCCGCCAGCTTTCGACCACATGGGCGTAGCTGGCCAGATTATCAGCGCCTTCCGGTGTCAGGACATAACGGCCGCGAACCACGCGGTGAAACCATCCGTAGTAATTATGCTGGAGAATGGCTGCCGTGCTGCCAACGCCGCTTTTTTGGCGGATGTCTTTTGGGGCCATTTCTCCGCTTTCCTGCAGCGCAAGCGCGACACGCAGCGCTTTTTCGCGATACGCCGTGACCAACTTGGCGCCATGGCTGCCGCCGACGTTGTAATCGCCGCTGCGTTCGTTGAACTCATGCAGCAGCCGCTGCGCTCGTGTTTTGACGACTTTAGGGGAAGCCGTATATACGGTATCTCCGGGAGTGCTAAGAATTTCCACAAAGGCCGGTTTCGTTTTATAACGCGTGACCAGAATCAGGCCCAGCTTGAGCCTTCGGCACAACGCAGTAATTTCGCTGTAGCGCTGGTTGTGCGCGCCTTTTTTGGCCCGATTGCGTTCAACGGCAAGATAAACCTCCGAGCTCAGCTTTTGCCGCTCAAGGCCTTGCAGCAGCAGGGGAAGATTAAACGTCTTTTTCATTTCCACGATGAGCGGCTCGTCGCTTCCCGGTCGGATACCGACCAGATCACAATGGCGAACCTCGCTTTTGATGACATATCCCCGCTCCTCGAAAAAAGCCTTAAGCGGAGCATACAATTCGGTCTCATGCTGAACGGCCATGACAATCTCCTTTTAGAGGTTGTTCAAAAAGTCAACTATAGATCACGAGGCAACACGAGAAGCGGATTCGACATCGAATCTTGAATTCAGCCGGGCCTTCCGTTGCTCACGTAGGTCCCCCAAGCTTATGCTTACGAAGCCGTTTTCTCCGAAAACGTTTAGCTCCGCTGCCCATGCCCTACCTTCATCCAACCTTCTCGGTGCTCTATATGACTTTTTAAACTCGAACTTTTGGAATTCGATATTCAGAACAAATTATATCACAAGTTTGAATTCCGACTTTTTCCATGTGAATATTTTTCGTGCGAAAAACGGTCAACTTCTCTGCTTTTGACGCATAGGTATGTAATACACTTTTCAACGTGAATTCTTTAGTCCACATCAGCAAAGTTCGACGGTCGTGGTCATAGGAGAAACACCAAGCGGGAGTACAGGAGGTACCAAACATGGACATATTTGAACGTATATCGGCTTACCGGGCGGAGAGTGATTCTCTGGCGTGGAGCGGCACATTCAGACAATACATCTCATTGCTCACGGAAGATCCGACGCCGGCGATGACCGCCCATGCTCGCGTTTACGAAATGATCAAGTCCTTCGGCATCGAGGAAGAAGGAGGCCGGAAAAGGTATAAATTTTTCGAGCAGGAGATTTTCGGTCTGGACCGGGCGATCGAGAAACTGGTCGAGGAATACTTCCATTCGGCTGCTCGCAGACTGGATGTCCGCAAGCGGATTTTGCTCTTGATGGGGCCGGTTAGCGGAGGCAAGTCCACGCTGGTCACTTTGCTCAAAAGAGGGCTCGAAAAGTTCTCCCGAACCGATAAAGGCGCCGTTTATGCCATCGCCGGCTGCCCGATGCATGAGGATCCGCTGCATTTGGTGCCGCATGAGTTGAGGCCTGAGTTGGAAAAAACGCTGGGCGTGCGGATTGAGGGGAATTTATGCCCTGTGTGCCAGATGAAGCTGAAGACGGAATTCGACGGGGATATCGAAAACGTCCGCGTCCAAAGAGTGCTGCTGTCCGAGGATGAACGTGTCGGCATCGGAACTTTTAGTCCCTCCGACCCGAAATCCCAAGATATCGCCGATCTGACGGGAAGCATCGATTTTTCCACGATTACGGAATACGGCTCCGAATCCGATCCGCGGGCCTACCGTTTCGACGGGGAACTGAACAAGGCCAACCGCGGCCTGATGGAATTCCAGGAAATGCTCAAATGCGACGAAAAATTTCTGTGGAACCTGCTGTCGCTTACCCAGGAGGGCAATTTCAAGGCGGGCCGGTTCGCTTTAATTAGCGCTGATGAGCTTATCGTCGCTCACACAAACGAATCGGAGTATAAATCGTTTATCGCCAACAAGAAAAACGAAGCGCTGCAGTCCCGGATGATTGTGATGCCGATTCCCTACAACCTCAAGGTGTCGCAGGAAGAAAAAATCTACGCTAAGCTGATCGGCCAAAGCGATATGAGCCACATTCACATTGCCCCGCACGCGCTTCGCTCCGCAGCGATTTTCTCGATTCTGACCCGCCTCAAGGAGACGAAAAAACAGGGCATTGATCTGGTGAAAAAAATGCGGCTGTATGATGGAGAAGAGGTAGAGGGCTTTAAAGACGGAGATTTGAAGGAGCTGCAAAACGAGTATTTGGAAGAAGGCATGTCGGGGGTTGATCCCAGATATGTCATCAACCGGATTTCCAGCGCGCTGATCAAGCAGGATCTTCACTGCATGGGCGCTCTCGATATTTTGCGGGCGATCAAGGACGGCCTCGATCAGCACGCCTCCATTACCAAGGAAGAACGCGAGCGGTATCTCAACTTTATCGGGATCGCCCGCAAGGAATATGACGAACTCGCCAAAAAAGAGGTGCAAAAGGCGTTTGTGTACTCTTTCGAGGAGTCGGCGCGCACCATTTTCGAGAACTATCTCGACAACATCGAAGCGTTTTGCAACTGGACAAAAATCCGCGACCCGCTCACGGATGAGGAAATGGATCCCGATGAACGGCTGATGCGTTCGATTGAGGAGCAAATCGGCATTTCGGAAAACGCCAAAAAAGCGTTTCGTGAAGAAATTCTAATCCGGATTTCCGCCTACTCGCGGAAAGGACGTAAATTCGAATACAACCATCACGACCGGCTGCGGGAAGCGATTGAGAAGAAGCTGTTCGCCGATCTGAAGGATATCGTTAAGATCACAACCTCGACGAAAACGCCGGATGAAAATCAGCTGAAGCGGATCAACGAGGTCAGTAAACGGCTGATCGACGAGCATGGCTACTGCCCGGTGTGCGCCAACGAACTGCTGCGTTATGTCGGCAGCTTGCTGAACCGGTAACGGCCCTAAAGCCGTGGCGCGGTAGAATAATTAGGCCGGAAACATCTGCGCAAAAGACGAAAAGCGGTAAGACAAAAAGCGGCATAGCCTTATTTAGGCTAGCCGCTTTTTGTTCGGAAATTGAGCCGATAAATCGCCTTTTGTCTACATTGCCGCTGCACCGGAAATTAGAAAAGTTGTATAGAATACAAGATTTTTATCTTGCCAGGGCACGGCAGATCAATTTTTTGCAGAAAGTGCAACAAATTGGGCTGAAAAAAGGCGTTTAGGACCGTGAACTCCCAAAATGCTGCATTAAATACAACATTTTCGTTGAATCAGTGAGTTTACACCTGGATTTTTGCATTAAATACAACATTTTTGCAGACTCAGTGAGTCTATATCCAAAATGCTGATGTACAGAATGCAATCTTTCCGATCCGACCGGATGAGCCAATATGAGCTGTGGTTAAGTCAGTCAGTTTGAATAAGCCTCGCCTGCCATGCAGATCGGTGCGGAATTGGCGTAAAGACGGCTTAAGGCAAGCTTCTCCCGCGGGTGCTGATATACAGCTTAAACCACTCGTCCCGGGTGAGACGAAGCGTGGTTGCGTCTTTGCAGGCCCGAATGCGGGCCGGGTTGATCGTGCCGATGACCGGCTGGATGCCGGCAGGATGCGTCATAAGCCAGGAGAGCACGATCGCTTCCGGCGTCGTGTTTTTCTCCTCGGCCAATTGCTGCACAAGCTTTGCCGTGGCAATTACGCTTTCGCTTTGGCCTTCAAGGGACTTGCCGGAATACAAGCCTTGAGCAAGCGGACTCCAGGCCTGCAGCTGGATGTGTTTCCGGCGGCAGTATTCCAGCGTGCCTTCCGGAAATACGTTGTCTTTGGCGGCTTCTTGGTTGACGTGTACGCCCACTTCCAGAAAGCCGGTTTTGAGCAGGCTGAGTTCAAGCTGGTTCACAATGAACTTCTCGTCGCTGTACGCTTGCAGCAGCTTGATTTGTCCTTGACTCATGTTGGAGACCCCGAAATGGCGGACCTTGCCGGAAACTTTCAGCTTGTGAAGGGCCTCTGCCACTTCCTCCGGATCAACCAAAGGATCCGGGCGGTGAAGCAGCAGAACATCAAGATACTCGATGCCCAGACGCTCCAGAATACCGTCAACGCTTTCCAGGATGTGTTCCTTGGAAAAATCGAATTGGTGCGGCTTATCGCCCTCCGCAAACCGGATGCCGCATTTCGATTGAATGATGATCTGCTCGCGCAGTCTCGGCTGAGTTTTTAGCAGATGCCCGAAAACGCGTTCCGCTTTGCCCACCGCATAAATATTCGCATGGTCGAACATGTTGATGCCGATTTCGAGCGCGGCTTCAAGCGCGGCCTGCCCCTCTTTATAATGTTCCTCGGCAATGGGGGTGTTCTTGTCCCAGTTTCCGCCCATTCTCATGCAGCCCAGCACGAGCTGACTGGCTTCGAGACCGTGTTTTTTCTGAAGTGGAATCGATTTCAATGCAATGCCTCCAATTCATTTGGTAATTGTAAGTCAGGCAAAATAGTATGTAGCATCTTCATTATACTAGCGGCTGTCAAGAAAATTACGGTCCGCGCAAAAAAACTCGCTTTGGACACAAACGATGCCTCCAGCGAGTTTATCGATATTATAGGATCTTCCGGAAATGCTTCTGTCCGTCATAAGTGAAAAGCGCCCGTTTATCCTCCACAACGGTTTCCAGATGAACGCTTTTGCCCCAGAGCCGGTAGACGTAAGGCAGCGTACGTTCCAAATATTTCAGGTCAAGTTCGATGCCTTCATATTGATGTTTCAGGTTAAGCTCTCCGGCCCGCAAATAGTCGCCGTCTTGAACCACGATATAGGGCGATCCTCCGTTGACGCGGGAGGCGACAAGCTGGTCGCGAATATGTTCCCAGGTTTTGTCGGTGATTTTCCATTCAGGCCCCTGTTTCTCGAAAATGTACAGGTCGAGATCGCGGACGAGGTCTTTCGTCAGATAGCTGCGAAGGAAGGAAGTATCTGAGTCCAGTTCACGGACTTCGAAGATTTTCTCCCTGCCCTTGCCGGGTTCCCGGCCAAAGCGGCGTTTCTCTTCCTCGGTGGGATGGTCCCAGCGGCGTTCGATATCCTCGTAGATTTTCAGGCCTAAATAATATGGATTCAGGCTTTGCCGCGAAGGCTGGACGACGGAAGAATTCAACTTCGCAAATTCGACGGTGTCCTCGCTCGTGAGGTCCAGCTCCCGGATAATCCGCTGATGCCAGTAGGAGGCCCAACCTTCGTTCATGATTTTAGTCTCCATTTGCGGCCAGAAATACAGCATTTCTTCGCGCAGCATACTCATGATGTCCCTCTGCCAATCTTCCAGCGTTTCGGAGTATTCCTGAATAAACCAGACGATGTCCTTTTCAGGCTCGGGCGGGAAATGAACCGGCTTGTCGGTGGTTGCATCCGAACTTTTGTCGAATTCATCCAGCGACCAGAGATCGTCATATTCGCTTGTCTGCCGGGGAGCAAATCTGCTCTCTTTGGCCAGACGTTGTTTTTCTTCCATTTGTCTTCGCTTGTCGTAACGGCGCGGTTTGATCAGCTGCGGGTCGACATGCTCTTGTATTGCGAGCACGGCGTCGATGAAGTTCTCCACGGTTTCCGCCCCATACAACAGCTCATATTTGCTGATGCGTTCCGCCGTGGCCGCCATGCTTTCGACCATGTCCCGGTTGGTCGCCGAGAACCGGACATTGTTTTTGAAAAAGTCGCAGTGCGCAAGGACGTGGGCAACGATCAGCTTGTTCTGGATCAATGTGTTGCCTTCGAGAAGAAAGGCGTAGCACGGATTGGAGTTGATCACCAGCTCGTAAATTTTGCTGAGCCCGAAATCGTATTGCATCTTCATTTTGTTGAATATTTTGCCGAAGCTCCAGTGCGAAAAACGGGTGGGCATTCCGTATGCCCCGAAGGTATAAATAATGTCGGCCGGGCAAATTTCATAACGCATCGGGTAGTAATCGAGCCCAAAGGAGTCGGCGATTTCCATGATTTCCGCAATGGCGTATTCAAGCTGCTCCATTTCGCTGTTCACACCGCCGCACCTCCTTCACGCTTGTGAAAAAACCGCTTCAGGGCGCTGTAAACCTCGCCTTTTTCCTTGATTACGTAATACATGAACTTCTCCACTTTGATGTTCCGGTAGGCAGACATCAGAGTGCTGCCGCGATTATATTGGTTCACTTCCCCATACCCGAACAGGTTGCAGCGGTTCAGCAGCTCATTGATCAGCTTGATGCAGCGCTCATTGTCAGAGGTCAGATTATCGCCGTCGGAGAAATGAAAGGGGTAGATATTATAGCTGGACGTCGGATAACGGGAATCGATGATTTCCAGCGCCTTTTGGTAAACGGAAGAGCAAATGGTGCCGCCGCTCTCACCGCGTGTAAAGAACTCTTCTTCGCTGACTTCCTTTGCTTCCGTATGATGGGCGAGGAAGACAATTTCGACTTTTTCGTATTGTTTTCTTAAGAATCGGGTCATCCAGAAGAAAAAGCTGCGGGCGCAGTACTTCTCGAACGCCCCCATACTTCCCGAAGTATCCATCATGGCGATAATAACGGCGTTGGAGCGGGGAACGGTCACATCCTCCCAGGTTTTATAACGCAGATCGTCAGGAGAAATGCCGTGAATGCCGGGTACTCCCGTCGTGGCGTTGCGGCGCAGATTCTCGAGGATCGTCCGCTTTTTGTCGATGTTGGACATGAGTCCTTTTTTACGGATATCGTTAAAACGAAAGGACACCGTGTCCATTTCTTCCTTGTCTTTTTCCTGAATGAAGGGCAGCTCCAACTCGTCGAACAGCATTTCCTCAAGCTCTTCGATGCTGATTTCGGCCTCGACATAATCCTGGCCGGGCTGATTACCGGCCTTGCTGCCTTTTCCGCCGCTCTGGGAACTGTCCTGCCCCAGCACGTCTCCCACTTCGCTGTCTCCGTCTCCCTGACCGACATGCTTCTGCTTCTGAAAATTATGGATAAACCGATATTCTTCCAAATTGCGCAGGGGGATTTTAATGATTTGCTTTCCATCCGACATAATGATGTTCTCCTCGGTGACCAGATCCGGGAGGTTTTGCTTGATGACATCCCTTACTTTCTCCTGATGGCGCTGCTGATCCTGGTACCCTTTACGGTGCAGCGACCAATCCTCTTTGGAAACGACAAAACTATACGATTCAGGTGAAGACGGCATGTTTTAGACACCTCCATACGTGGATTTCGCGGAACGCTTTATATTGGATGTAAATAAAGTATATTCACGGATAGGGATGATATGTGAGGGGAGAGGGCGCGATATAATGAAGAAAATAATTGAAACCGATAACGAACCCAGATGTTCGCCATATAAGATTGAACATATGATCGGACGTCTTAGGGGCAAACGCATGAAATGTTCTTTCGATCACTGTTGTTCGGATTTCTTCGGGACACCCTTAGTCCATACGAAAACTTTTGGGGCACATTTAGGACAGTTACTTTCGGTTCTTCAACTTATAGGAGACGGGATAACGCCGGGCTTAAGGCAACTTTAGGTAACTGGCAGCCCAAAGTCTTTTGGAATTCGCCCTGTCTTTAACCGTTCCCCTTCGCCAGTTCTGCCACTTAAAATAGCGGTATTTTATGGCCCTATCACCACTGGACGGCTTCTTTTTGCGTTAATAGCGCCGTTTTTTGGCCTTATTTCTTTAGAAGAACTCCTCTTCCCCCCGGTTTTAGCCGTTTTGCCGAAAATAAGACCATTTTGTACCGCTATTTTTAGGGAAATGCGGTTTCGGAGCGAAATAAGGCCATTTTATGCCTCTATTTGCGAAATCCCGCTTGCCTGTCATTTGCTTAAGAAAGCGGCCATAGACCTGAAAACGGCAATAGAATCAAAAGAAAGAAACAATGATGTAGGGATAGCTCCCTGGCACCGCCGTTTCTTTCGCTTTTGACTCTTTGGGGACAGCCTATTTCTAAATATCTACTTCATTACCCGGTCTTCTTAGTATACAAAATACCGATTGTTTTGGCGCCGCAGTGGCTGGAGATGACGCAGCCGGCGTTGGAGATGGCGACGGCGCGGGCGTTCGTTTTGACTTCGAGCGTTCTTTTGAGCATCTCCGCGTCTTCATCAGCCAGCGAATGAGTCACAAAAATGAGGTCGTTGTCCATTTCCGGCAGACGGCTTAGCGCATTGTTCAAGAGCTGGTCGAGCGCTTTTTCCCGGCTGCCGCGAATTTTGTACGCCGGGGTCATTTTGCCTTCGATGACCTTGATCACCGGCCGAATCTTCAGCAAACTGCTGACCAGGTTTTGCATGCCTGAGCAGCGTCCGCCTTTGTAAAGATAGTCCAAAGAATCGATCACGAATTCCGTTTCCACCTGGGGACGAACAGCCGTCAGCAGCTCCATGATTTCCGGGACGTTTTTGCCTTCTTCGGCCGCATGAACCGCCTTCATGATCTGAAGGCCGATTCCGGTCGACAGGTTCAGCGAGTCAAACACCGTTACCTGACCTTCCGGAAACTCTCCGGCTGCAATGAGAGCGTTCTGATAGGTAGAGGATAATTCCGACGATAAGGCGATGTATATGATTTGCTGTCCGTTTTCTATATGAGGGGTGAATGCTTGAATGAAATCGGCGGGAGACGGAGCCGCCGTTTTCGGCAATCGTCCGGTTTCATCCACTTTGCGATACAATTGCGGCGTGATTAAATCAACGCCGTCCTTATAGGTATGATCCTGAAACGTAACGTAAAGGGGAACCATGCCGATCCGGTGCTCCTCGATCCAGGCCTGCGGCAGGTCGCAAGTGCTGTCGGCGAAAAATTTTATCGAACCCATGGCTAACATCCCTTTCTTTCCGAAATTAACGGGTTTCTTGCGCGGGAGTTTTTTTCGAATACATAATGGCAACCGTATGCGGACCGCAGTGGCTGGAAATGACGCAGCCGGCTTCCGCTACGGCGATTTCGCGCGCGCCGGTCGATTCTTTCAAAATCGCAGCGAGCCGCCGAGCTTCCTCTTCGGCTAGGGTGTGAGCGACGATGATCAAATCGTTATCCATTTTGTCCAAATTCGAAAGGGCGTTCTCCAGCATTTGCTGGACGGCCTTCTCTTTTTTGCCGCGAATTTTGTAGGCGGGAATGATGTTGCCGTCCACCAGCTTGAGAACCGGCCGGATCTGAAGCAGGCTGCCGATAAAATTTTGCATGCCTGAGCAGCGGCCGCCCTTATATAAATATTCCAGCGTGTCGATGACAAATTCCGTTTCCACGAGCGGTCTTGTTTTCTCCAAAAGGGTGACGATCTCCTTGGCGCTGAAGCCTTCTTCAGCGGCTCTTACGGCCTTCATGACCAGCAGTCCGATTCCGCTGCAGAGCGTAAGCGAATCAACGACATGGACGCGTCCCTCCGGAAATTCCGAAGCGGCGATCAGCGCATTTTGATAGGTGGACGAAAGCTTCGAAGAAAGACTGATATAGACGATATCCCGGCCAAGCTCGATATGAGGGCCGAAGGCATCCATGAAATCTTTGGGTGAAGGCGCCGTTGTTTTGGGTAAATTCCCGGAAGCCGCCACCCTTTCGTAAATCCCTTCGGGGGTGATGTCAACGCCGTCCCGCAGCGTTTCGTGGTCAAAAACGACATAGAGGGGAATTACTCCGATGTCATATTGGCTCGCCCAGCCTGTCGGCAGGTCCGAGGTGCTGTCGGCGAAGATTTTAACGGTTGACATAGGTATCTCCTTAAGGACAATCCAGTCCGAATAATATAATTATGAGTTAAAACAACTATTATATTTTATCAAAAAAAGCAAGACAAGGAAAAGCCCCCGGCCAGCAAAAGCTGCGTGAACGGAGGCTGCTTTTCGTAAATGGGGATCTCGAATTATAAAAACGAACCGATTACAAACAGCCCGATCAACAGCACCAGGGGAATCACCGAAAAGACCGTCCCAAGTACCGCGAACACCTTTTTGCGATTTTTGATCGCCAGCCCGACAATGCCGAGAATCAAACCGATCAGGTTGATTGCGCCGGATATCAAGAAGAGTACAATGCCAAAGATTGCTCCATTTTTGCCTAATAAATCCTGGGCGATGGCATTGGCCGACTCTCCATTGAAATCCATCGCGTAGGAAATAATCAACCCGAAGGCAGCGATATAACCAACGAGAGATAACAGGCCGAGAATAAATGCGGCAATACCCAGTCCGGAGTGCTTGCGTACTGCGGGTTCTTGAGGAGGAAAAGTGGAATTGGCCGAAAAACGGCTTTGTTCCGCTTGATCATAGTCCATCATAGATTCTCCTTTTTTGGATCAAAAGTCTTATTCTTGTTTAATTTTTCACATAATCCGGCAAAAAGCAAGCACGAAAACGAGATTTTTAACCAAGTACTGGAGAAAAGAAGACTTATTCAGTAAGATGAGGAGGAAGCAAGGGATATTGCAAGGTTGTGATATAAAAATGGGGGGGGAAGCATATGCAGCGCAAATATGCGGGGATCGGCGCGCTTGTTCTGCTGCTTGCCGTAGCGCTTGGCGCATTCGGCACGCATGTTCTTGAGCCGCTCATCGGCGAATCGTCTGCCCGCACTTATGAGACCGGAGTGCATTACCAGATGATCCATGGGATCGGCATCCTTTTGGCGGCGCTTTTCGCGGGGCATTGGGGCGAATCGAAACGTCTGCGCTGGGCGGGACGGATGTTTTTGATCGGCATAGTGCTGTTCTCCGGCAGTTTATATGGACTTGCCGTTACGGATTGGACATGGATCGGTCCGATTACGCCGCTTGGCGGCGTCTCTTTCCTGGCCGGCTGGGTGCTGTTTATTTTGGAGGCCTGGAGCAAGAAACCGCGATGAGAATCGAGAGCGTATGAAAAAGGCGGCAGCGCCATCCTAAAAATAGGAGCGGCGCGACCGCCTTTTTGGTTCGTTATGCTTCAATGATATCAATGATTTCGCTAAGACTAAACGTGTACACCTGCTTTTCATCGACATGGTAAACGTTAAGCGCATAAGTATCGGGCAGATAATTCAGAATTCTGCAAGGTATGTTGAGCCTGCTTCCGTTTCGGTTAATGTAAAGGCGAACCAGACGATTTCCGGAAATATATTTCTGAATCCACTCCAAAAAATCCTGACTGGAGGCAAAATCCTTAAATGCGCTGTTTTTGTTGACCCCTTGCGGTTGTTGAGGTTTTGCTTCGGCTTTGGTTTTCTTTTTCTCGGCTGCGGCCGGAGCCTCGGCTGGGTCATTTTTGGTCAAGCGCTTATAGGATTTAGAGATGAAGGATTGTTTTTTTGCGGTCAGCAGGGACTCGATAATTTCCCCCAGCTCGATGCCGGAATTGATCCGGTAGTCGATCACACTTTTGCGGCTGTTCAGCATCTCCAAAAGCGCTTGAAGCGCGAGAGCGTTCGTTTTATCCTTAATCAGAATTTCAACGTTGAACAAGTAGCCCAACTCTTCTTTGTTTTCACCCGATTGATTGTCCATAAGTCCCCCAAGCACAATATTGATTCCATATAAACGTAAATGCCACAATTCTTTTATTTTAGAATTGACCAATTAATAATAGCACCGCTAAAGGCACAATCATAGTCCCAAAATCCGTAAAATCACTGAACTTTGTGGAAATGGCACGCCGATATCCAAGAAGCGTGGATAATTCTGGATCGACCTTCCGTTTTCTGGATCGACAAGCTTAAAATAAAGACTTTTCTGGAAAAATTTTAAATTGATCGAATGGTCTTTGTTTTTCGGATTGCGGAATCGGGTAAATTATATGTATATGCGTTGTTTGCATCTAATCCACGGAAAGAAGCGAGGGATTCATATGACCAAAACCGATGCGAAATCTTCGGGCGGCACCGGCAAAGCAAGCCTGCAGCAAGTGTTGAATGAGCAGGTGGCTAATCTGAACGTGCTGTATGTCAAGCTTCACAATTACCATTGGTACGTGAAGGGTGAAAATTTTTACACGCTGCATGTCAAATTCGAGGAGCTATATAATGAAGTCACCGAAAAAATGGACGCGGTGGCCGAACGTTTGCTGACTTTGAAAGGCGCTCCCGCAGCTACGATCAAGGAATACCTGGAGATCGCCACGATTCAGGAAGCGGCAGGTAAGGAAGCGCCGCAAACGATGGTACAGCGGCTTGTCGAGGATCTTGCCACTTTGTCCGAATCCTTCCAGGAAGGATTCGAGCTTGCCGACCAAACGGGAGATGTGGCTACCAGCGATTTGCTGACCGGTTTTAAAGGCGATTTCGAGAAACGGATGTGGATGCTCCGTTCCTTCATCGAATAAAATTGAAAGTTTTCGCAAATTTCCAAAAAAGGGTTGGGCCATACCGTTGGGCCCAGCCCTTTTTTGCGTTTCCGGGACAAAATCAAACCCTTGCGGGCCATGGATTTCATGTCTGTGACAAACCGTATGGTAAAAGGGCATTTTATCCGTCCCTATACGTTGATTAAGCATAAAAAGTAGGTTAGAATGAAATGAGAATCAGTGAGAATCACCGATAATCATTCTAAATTAATAATCATTATGATACAATGGCAAGAACGAGGGCGGCGTCCCTGATCAAATAAACGTTAATCTTTAACGACCTTATGGAAGGAGCAGTCAATAATGGCAACGCATTTTGTTGTGGAAGGACTCAAAGCGACAATTGAGGGCAAGGAGATCCTTAAGGGAATCGACATTGAGATAAAAGGCGGAGAAATCCACGCCATCATGGGGCCGAACGGAACCGGAAAAAGTACGCTCGCATCGGCGTTGATGGGTCATCCCAAATATGAGGTAACTGACGGGAAGGTAACTCTGAACGAAGAAGATGTGCTGGAGATGGCGGTTGACGAGCGTGCCCGCGCCGGTTTGTTCCTGGCCATGCAATATCCCAGCGAAATTGCCGGCGTGACGAATTCCGACTTTCTGCGCAGCGCCATCAATGCACGCCGGGGCGAAGGCAATGAATTATCGCTGATCAAGTTCATCCGCCAAATGGAAGGCAAGATGAAAGAGCTGGAGATGAATCCCGAATTTGCCCACCGCTATTTGAACGAAGGTTTTTCCGGCGGTGAGAAAAAACGGAATGAAATTTTGCAAATGATGCTGCTGGATCCGAAAATCGTCATTCTGGACGAGATCGATTCCGGCCTTGATATCGACGCGCTGCGGATTGTCGCGAATGGCGTTAATACCATGCGCAGCGACGACCGGGGCTTCCTGATCATTACTCACTATCAACGTTTGCTGAATTATATCAAACCCGATTTCGTGCACGTGATGATGCAAGGGCGTATCGTCAAATCCGGCGGGCCGGAGCTTGCGGAACGTCTGGAACAGGACGGGTACGATTGGGTTAAGGAAGAACTCGGCATCGTGGATGAGACTGTCGGTCAAGAAGCCTAGGCGGAGGGAGGAATAGAGATGACGACACAAACTGTTCTTCCGGTAGAAGGAGATCTGCTGGCGAAAATCTCCGCGGAGGGCGGAGAGCCGGATTGGCTTACGGACAGCAGGGTACAGGCTTTGAAGCTTGCCGCAGGACTGGATCTGCCTAAATTGGAAAAGACAAGACTCGATCGCTGGAATTTACAAAATTACGGCAGCTTGAGAGCAGGCCGCTTGCCTTTGGAGCAGCAGCTTCCGGAAAGCGCCGCTTCGCTGGTTGAATTGCAGGAAAGCAGCAACCTGGTGGTACAGCATAACGCAAATGCGGTGTTCACTCGGCTGGCGCCGGAGCTTGCGGCTCAAGGGGTTATTTTTACGGATCTGGAAACGGCGGTGCGCGAGCATGGCGACCTGGTGAAGCCGTATTTGCATACGGCCGTGAAGCCGGACGAGAACCGGGTAACCGCGCTGCATGCGGCGCTTTGGAACGGAGGAGTTTTCCTGTATGTTCCGAAGAACGTAGTGGTGGATACTCCGCTGCAAAGCATTTTCCTTCTGGATGAGGCCAATACTGTCTTTGCTCCGCATGTGCTGATTGTCGCGGAAGCGAACAGCAAGGTGATTTACGTGGACAATTACATTTCTTCGGGTTTCGAAGAAGATATCGTGCATAACGGTGCGGCTGAGGTGTTCGTAAAATCGGGAGCCAAGGTTCAGTTCGCGACCGTGCATCATTTTAATGAGAAAACAACGGATTTGACTTATCGCCGCTCCGTAGTGGGCAATGACGGCAGCATCGAGTGGATCGTCGGAGAAATGAACGGCGGGGATTCCATAAGCGAGACTCTGTCCGTGCTGCAAGGCAATGGGTCCTCCTCGGACACTAAAGTGATCGCCGTCGGATCGGGAACGCAGAAGCTGAATTATACGACTAAAGCCATTCATCACGGCAAAAGCTCCAATAGCCAAATGACGACCCGCGCCGTCATGCGCGAGGGGGCTACGGCCATTATCAACGGGATCACGAAGATTGAGAAGGGGGCGACCAAAGCGGACGGGCAGCAGACGGAAAAAGTGCTCATGCTGAGTCCGAAGGCCCGCGGGGACGCGAATCCGATCCTGCTCATCGACGAAGACGACGTTTCGGCAGGGCATGCCGCCTCCGTCGGCCAGGTAAATCCCGAGCAAATCTACTACTTGATGTCCCGGGGAATTACGCGCGCCGAAGCTGAACGATTAATTATATACGGTTTCCTGGCTCCGGTTGTGTCGGAGATTCCGCTGGAGCCGCTGCGGCAGCAGCTGCAGGCCTTTGTGGAAAGGAAGTTGGGGCAATGAACGCAGAAGAAGTTAAAAAGCTATTCCCTATTTTGGATCAGGAAGTAAACGGGCATCCGTTGGTCTACCTGGACAGCGCCGCCAGCTCGCAGAAGCCCGCGGTCGTAATTGAGGCGCTGAAGCATTACTACGAGTGGGATAACGCCAATGTGCACCGCGGAGTCCATACGCTGGGCAGCCGCGCGACGGATGCCTATGAAGGCGCCCGCGAGAAAGTCGCCCGGTTTATTGGAGCGGCCCGCCGGGAAGAAGTTATTTTTACCCGGGGAACGACGACGGCGCTGAATCTGGTTGCATCCTCCTACGGGCCGATGGCGGTTCATGAAGGGGACGAAATCGTCATCACGCCGATGGAGCATCACAGCAACCTGATTCCTTGGCAGCAGCTGGCGATCCGGACAAAAGCCGTCCTGAAATATATTCCGCTTCAGCCTGACGGCAATATCGCGCTGGAAGACGCGGAGAAGACAATTACGGATAAAACGAAAATCGTGGCGACCGCGTATGTCTCCAATGTGCTCGGCGTGGTGAACCCCGTTAAGGAAATCGCCGAGATCGCTCACCGCCACGGAGCCGTTATGGTTGTGGACGGCGCGCAAAGTACGCCGCACATGAAGGTAAACATGCAAGAGCTTGATTGTGATTTTTATGCTTTTTCCGGCCATAAAATGTGCGGTCCGACCGGGATTGGAGTACTATATGGGAAGAAGCATCTGCTCGAATCCATGGAACCGGTCGAATTCGGCGGCGAAATGATCGACGATGTCGGCTTGTACGAGTCCACATGGAAAGAGCTTCCCTGGAAGTTCGAAGGGGGCACACCGATCATTGCCGGAGCCGTGGGACTTGGCGCCGCCATTGATTTTCTGGAAAGCATCGGTCTGGACGAAATTCACCGGCATGAAGCAAAGCTAGCCAATTACGCGATGAACCGCCTGTCCGAAATTGAAGGAGTCACGCTTTATGGACCTCGCGAACGCGAGGTCGGGCTGGTCACTTTCAATTTGCAGGATATTCATCCGCATGACGTAGCGACAGTTCTCGATGCGTCCGGCATCGCAATTCGGGCCGGCCATCACTGCTGCCAGCCGCTCATGCGCTGGCTGAAGGCGAGCGCGACGGCGAGAGCCAGCTTGTATTTGTACAATACGGAGCAGGATATCGACCGTTTGGCGGAAGCTTTAATCCAAACAAAGGAGTATTTTGGATAATGCAACTGGACGATTTGTACCGCCGCGTCATTATGGATCATTATAAAAATCCGCGAAATCGCGGAAAATTTGAAGAGGATGCCGTAACGGTCGATCTAAACAACCCGACCTGCGGCGACCGGATTTCTTTGCAGCTTAAGATCGAAGATAATGTCGTCAAGGATGCCCGTTTTACCGGGGAAGGCTGCTCGATCAGCATGTCCTCGGCATCGATGATGACGGAAGCGGTCAAGGGCCGGACCTTCGCGGAAGCGATGGACTTGGCCGGACGCTTCTCGAAGCTGATGATGGGCGAAACCGTTGATTTTGAGGATTTTGAAGATATCGAGGCCTTATCCGGCGTTAATAAATTTCCTGCCCGCATCAAATGCGCAACCCTCGCGTGGAATGCTTTGAAGAAAGGCATCAACGCGGAAATTTAACAAGGAATACGAAAACAACAAGGAGGTAGTAGAGCATGGCCAAAAAAGCACCTGAATTGGAAGAGTACAAATATGGCTTCCGTGACGAGCATAAGGCGGTTTTTCAATCCGGCAAAGGGCTGACCCGCGAGATTGTTACGGAAATTTCCCGGATTAAAGACGAGCCGGAATGGATGCTCAACTTCCGTCTTAAATCGCTCGAACAGTTCGAGAAAATGCCGTTGCCGCGTTGGGGCGGCGATCTGGATGAGCTGGATTTCAATGATATTCAATATTACGTAAGACCTTCGGAGAAGCAGGGGAAAACCTGGGAAGAAGTGCCTGCCGAAATTAAGGAAACCTTTGATAAGCTGGGGATTCCCGAAGCCGAACAGAAATTCCTTGCCGGGGTTTCCGCGCAGTATGAATCCGAAGTCGTATATCACAGCATGCAAAAGGATTTGGAGGACCAAGGGGTCATTTTCATGGACACCGATACGGCTTTGAAGGAACATCCCGAGCTTTTGCGTGAATATTTCGGGACGGTAATTCCGCCGGCCGACAATAAATTCGCGGCTCTGAACAGTGCCGTATGGTCCGGGGGCAGCTTCATCTATGTGCCGAAGGGCGTTAAATGCGAAGTGCCGCTGCAGGCCTATTTCCGCATCAACTCGGAGAACATGGGCCAGTTCGAACGCACGCTGATCATCGCCGACGAGGACAGCTTCGTGCATTACACCGAGGGCTGTACGGCACCGATCTACAGCACGAACTCTCTGCACAGTGCGGTTGTGGAAATTATCTGCAAGAAGAACGCCCGCGTTCGTTATACCACGATCCAGAACTGGGCGCCCAATATTTACAATCTCGTTACTAAACGCGCAGTAGCCGAAGAGAACGCTACGATGGAATGGGTGGACGGCAATATCGGCTCCAAGCTAACGATGAAATATCCGGCCGTTGTGCTGAAAGGCCGCGGGGCGAAGGGCAGCGTGTTGTCAATCGCCGTTGCGGGCAAAGGCCAGCATCAGGATGCCGGCGCGAAAATGATTCACCTCGCTCCCGATACAACATCGACGATTATTTCCAAGTCGATCAGTAAACACGGCGGGAAAGTCACCTACCGGGGTCTTGCATCTTTTGGCCGTCAGGCGGAAGGCGCGAAATCGAACATCAAATGCGATACGCTGATTCTTGATAATCAGTCCACCTCGGATACGATTCCGTATAACGAAATTATGAACGATAATATCGTGCTGGAGCACGAAGCGACCGTTTCCAAGGTCTCGGAGGAGCAGCTCTTCTACTTGATGAGCCGCGGGCTTACTGAAGAAGAAGCGACGCAAATGATCATCATGGGCTTTATCGAACCATTCACGAAAGAGCTGCCGATGGAATATGCGGTGGAGATGAATCGTCTGATCAAGTTTGAGATGGAAGGCAGCATTGGGTAATAACCGAGAAAACATTACTGCAACAGGTTTATCGGTTATTAATATAAGGGCAGAAATCGTTTTGTGCCGATTTTGTAAATCCCAGATTTATCTCTCGGTGAAGGAGGCGAACTTCCGTAGTTCGTCTTCTTCATTTTTTTTGTGATATTAAATACGTATCGGCTAAGGAAAATGCCAGGCGTGCGAACGGCGAATCGGAGAAGTCTGGGTAAAAAAAATTCCAACCGCAGAAGAGCTGCGATTGGAATTTTGAAATCATATTACGATATATGTCAACCTATTTCCTCTAAATATTGAGAAGGAACCCATCCGTAGCGATCCAGTTTATAGCTGTAAACATAATACCAAGTTACGCCATTGACCGTTTTTGTATCCGTAGAGCTTCCATTTACTGTATCTCCCTTTTTCAAAGTACCTAAACTTTTGCCGGAGGAGGAAGCGGTTTCCCTGAGTACGACATCTTTATTGATCTCATAGGTGGAAGTCATAATATGAAACGGTGCGGGGCTGATAGCTTCCATAGACGGCTGTTGGGCAGGAGCATAGGAACTCACTGTACTTTCAGCTGCTAATGCTCCGGAAGCAGGAATTACTGTAGCTGCAATTAAAGAAGCAACGATCATTTTTTTCAACATTTGAAACTCTCCTTTTTTATGGGATGGAATAATGGTTCCGTAATAGAATAATATTCCGATCTAATGGGAGTCCCTAAAAAACCAATGAAGCAAAAAGGATCAGATTTATTCTATTACAATTAAGTAATAGGTAAATCTATTTCTTTCTCCTTTCAGCGTATTGTTCATTATAACGAAAGATGAACATACATAATATACCATACTATGGAAATATAAGGTATATAATTACCTTATTATTCAAATTATTGCAATAAAATAGTATTCATTTTTGTGAATTGATTATCCATTGGAAAAGTCCACTAACCTTAACCGGTCGGCGGACTTTTCGAATTTGCCCAGTATGCTTTGGCAGCAACACCATATTACCAACCCCAACTACCGTCCCCGATAAGAGTGATAGGAAGCGGGAGAAGAACGTTGAGACTTATTTTTCGTGCGATACGCGTTATTACGCTGCTATTGCCTAATTGTGACACTTGTTCCAATGGGAAGGATTCCCGCCAGCTCGATGACATCGGCGTTGTACATGCGGATGCAGCCATGCGAAACCTCATGGCCGATCGATGAAGGATCGTTCGTGCCGTGAATGCCGTAATGAAGCCGCGATAATCCCATCCAGTAAGCCCCGAAAGGGCCGCCGGGGTTAGGGGCTTTATTGACGATCGTATAGGATCCTTCAGGGGTTTGCGTCAGCATCTTACCGATCCCGACGGGAAACCCCCGAACCACGGTATTGTTATCCAGCAAATAAAGCATCCGATCGGACAAATCCACAATAATGCGATAGTTTGGCATTCGGGTCATTTGCCTCCTTTTCATACATATCAGTGTATGTGAATGGAATGAAAAGGTGATTGCCCGGTCCTGAATAAAAAACGCCTCCCAAGGAAGGAGGCGATAAGTTTACATATAAAATTCATCGATCGAAATTTCGCGTTCTTTGGACAAATCCACGAACCGGGAATCCGTTTGGACTAGCGGGCGGAAGAAGTCCGACTGGTTTGTCATAACGATAGTCCCCATTTCGCCGGAGCTTAGCAGCACCTTCTTGCCGATAAAATTCGGCAGCAAATGGCTGATCAGCGCTTGAGTTGGTTCCGGACTGAGCTTGCCGAAGCTGAGGCTGTTCAGTTCCCGCAGCACGGATAACAACTCCTGCTTGGACCGGTAAACCCGATTGGAGGTCATTGCGGCATAGACATCGGCGACTGCGGCAATTTTGGCAAACGGATGAATTTCTTTTTCTCGCAGGCCTTTAGGGTAACCGCTGCCGTCCTCTCGCTCATGATGCTGAAGCGCTACAAGTGCGGAAACTTCATCCCCCGCAGAACTGAAAATAATATCGTATCCGTAAATGGTATGGCGTTTGACCTCTTCGAACTCATCGGGAGTCAGCTTGCCAGGCTTGGAGAGAATTTCTTGCGGTACCTTGCACTTGCCGATATCGATCAAATATCCGGCTTTGCCGACTTTGTAAGCCTCGTGCTTGGGGTAACCCAACCAGGAAGCAATATAATAGGAGAGCATGCCTACCTGCATCGAATGATTATATGTGTATTCATCACTGTCGTTCAATTGGAGCAAAAGAGCCACAACGTCCTTTTGGCCTACTAACTGGTTCACCATCGGTTCAAGAAGCTGGTCCACCTTTTCATTGCTGAAGGTTCCGGACGACAGCGCTTCCAGAAAGATTTCCTCAAAGCCACCAACCGCGTTATCCATATAGGAGACCACTTTTGAGATGTGCTGAGCATTCTGTCCTTGATCCGGAGTGGCTATGACATGAGGCTCAATGTCAACGAAGTCGATCCCGTGCTGCATCAGCTTAACAATGGCTTCACTGGTTAATTCCGCACCTCTTTGAAGCACAAAAACGCCGGAATGATTAAATATATCATATTGCAGACGGTCGCCGGGAGAAAGTTCCAAAATATGTACTTTCAAGGGAGATGACACCTCATAATCACATTTTTCTATAATGATAACAGGAAATAAATGGGCTGACAATGATGATTATGAGACTCGATTACTAGATTAAGAGAAGGTCCCCGGAGCGGAAGGGTCCCAAGGGCCATTTCCATGGCCTTTCCATTCCGAACCATCTTCCCAAATTTCTTTTTTCCAAATCGGCACGATTTGTTTCAATCGTTCGATCGCATATCGGCTGGCTTCGTAACAGCTTGAGCGATGAGGGGAGGACACGGCAATAACGACGCTGATCTCGGCGATATCGACTCTGCCGATCCGGTGGCTGATCGCGCAGCGGGTTCCCGGCCACTGCAGGCCGATTTCATCGCCAATTTGCCGCAATTTGGACAAGGCCATCGGCAGGTATCCCTCGTATTCCAGATAAACGGTGCGTTTGCCGTTAGTCCATTCACGGGTGGTGCCCGTAAAGGTGAGGGTGGCTCCATGATCGTCGGCAATGACCTTATTGGTGATTTCCTCCACGGAAAGGGGTTCGGAAGTTATCGCGTAAAGCTCGCCGCCTGTTTGAACGTCTTGATGATCCTGAAGCGTTTCACCGCCGGAAACCGGCGGAATGAGCGCAATTTCATCCTTTTCCGTAATTGGAGCATCTCCCGTGGCATATTCCTGGTTTACGGCCAGAAAAGAAGCGGCAATTAGGGAGGATGCGGAGGGGTTTGCCTCGGCAAGAGCATCCTTAAGGCGGGATGCCGTGACTGTGTCTTCAGGATAGGTAAAGCTCAGACTGGATGTGCCGAACCGGTCGGCCAATCCCGCAAAAAGAGCGATCGTCAGCTGCATGGGAATTTCCACTCTCCTTGGGATAGATTCAAAATTGGCGTTGGTCATTTCGAAAAACATGAATTTTTGAACATGCGATTTTAATATATCATTATAAGGCGACAACAATCAATTTTAAGGTATAATACTTTCTGAACCCATTTTTTAATGAGACCGGTTATAACTGGACATGGCAAGGGGGCAATTCATGATGCCGGATTCGGATCAGGAATCATTAACGATCCTTTACACCAATGATGTGCACAGCCACTTCGGCGCAATGGGACGCATCGCCGCAATGATCGATGAATTGCGGAGCCAAGCGTCCGGCCCTACGCTTTTGCTGGATATCGGCGACCATATGGACCGGGCGGCGCAGGAAACGGAAGGAACGATGGGACAGGCCAATGTGGATGTCCTCAATTTGACCGGCTATGATGCCGTCACGATTGGAAACAATGAGGGCCTGACTTTTACGCCGGAGCTGCTGAAGGCAGCTTATGAAGGTTTGGAATGTCCGGTCGTCTGCGGTAATATTTTAGAGAAAAGGACAGGACAGCCTCCGGATTGGTTGAAGACGCAGCTTATTTTGCGCAAAGGGTCCTTTAAAATAGGTTTGGTTGGAGCAACCGCGGCTTTCTCCGAGTTTTACGAACTGCTTGGGCTGGAAGCTCTCAATCCGCTCGAAACGCTGGCCGAGCAGATACGGGAGCTGCGCGGACAAGTGGATGTAATGATTGTTTTGTCCCATTTGGGACTCCCTCTTGACCGCGAGCTGGCCGAGAAGGTGCCGGGAATCGACCTGATCATCGGGGGACATACCCATCATCTACTTGAGACGCCTTTATTCATAGGTTCGACGGCGGTCACGGCGGCCGGGAAGTTTGGGCAATACCTGGGCAAAATGGTGCTGCGGAGAAGCTCCGGGAAGGCTGCGCCATTTACCATGGACGGGGTTTGTATCGCTGTCGAAAACGGACCTGAGGAGAAAAAAGTTCGCAGCGCTATCGAAGCAAATCGTGAAGCGGCGCGTGATCGTTTGGGAAGAACGGTTGCGGTTACGAATCGGGAGCTTGAAATCCGGTATGACACGGAATCTCCGTTTGGGAACCTGCTGGCCCAAGCGGTTCGAAGATATACGGGCTGCGAGCTGTCGATCGTCAACAGCGGACAGCTGCTTTCCGGCCTTCCCGCCGGCGAGATTAGCGAGGGAATGCTGCATGAGCGCTGCCCGTCTCCAATCAACCCATGCCGGATGCTGGTCAAAGGCGAGGATATTTTGTACAGTCTTGAGCAATCTCTGTTGAGCGAGATAACCGGCAAAGCTATCTTCGGTTTTGGTTTTCGCGGCAAGGTGTTGGGCGGGATTTGTGCGGACGGGCTGGAAATTGAGTATGACCCCGCAGTTGAGCCTTATCACCGGATTGTTCGGGCGGTAGCGGCAGGGGCTCCGATTGAGCCGGAGGAGACGTATGCCGTCGGAACGCTGGATATGTTTTCATTCGGCATCGGTTACGAGCGGCTGAAAAGCGGCACCGAAAAGCAGTTTATGCTCCCTGATTTTTTGCGGGACCTGCTCAGAATGGAGCTCCAAACCGAAGGGGCGGTAGAGCATAGTTTCGTTCCCCGTTGGAACAACGTTCATAGATAGAATAGACGTCACACATTATTTAGGAGGACTTAATGAGTTTAATTGTAGCGATTATTTTAGGTATAGTGGAAGGATTAACCGAATTTATTCCGGTGTCTTCGACGGGACATATGATTTTGACGGCAAAGCTGATGGGGTACGACGATCAGTCGCCGGAGATGAAAACCTTTGAAATTGTCATTCAGTTAGGCGCCATTTTGGCTATCGCCTGGGTTTACCGACATCGGATTTTGGATTTGCTGGGACTCAGCAAAAAGGTAACGACCGTCAAGCTTAAAACACCAAGTAGACGCTTGGACTTGATCCATGTGATTCTGGGTATTTTGCCGGCGCTTGTCGTCGGGTTTATTTTCCGCGATTTCATTAAGGGTCTGTTCAGTTCGACTACGGTGCTCTGGGCACTGGTAGTTGGCGGGGCGTTTATGATTGCCGCAGAATGGTACTCGAAGAAAAAGGCGAAAATTACGGCGGACGAAATCGACCAATTGACTTACCGGCAAGCGCTGCTAATCGGATTGTTCCAATGTATTTCCGTGCTTTGGCCGGGTTTCTCACGCTCGGGTTCCACGATTGCGGGCGGGATGTTCACCGGTGCCAGCTACAAAGCTTCCGCGGACTTTTCGTTCCTGATCGCCGTTCCGATTATGGTTGCGGTCTCGGGTTATGAAATGCTCGACTCTTATAAATATTTGACCTCGGGAACGATCGGCTATTTTCTGATTGGTTTTATCGTAGCTTTTGTTGTGGCCTACATTGTAGTGCTCGCTTTTCTGAAGCTGATCCAAAAGATCGAGCTGCGGCATTTTGCTTATTACCGCTTTATTCTGGCCGCTTTATTCTGGATTTTTATCATGCGCTAAGATTTAGCCGCTATTCGAAATGAATATCAAACTAATTATTTTGACAGATGGAAGTGGTTGAATTGCGGTTAATCCCTGTAAACTCATTGCAGGCCGGAATGAAATTGGGCAAAAAGATTTATAATGAGGACGGAATCGTTCTTCTATCGGAAAACGCGGAGCTTAGCGATGCGGTCATTCGGCGTCTGCGCGCCCATGGTCTGGATTTTGTCTATATCGCGGATCCCCGTACGGATGACGTGGTTGTGCAGGAGACCGTCAGCGACGAAACGCAGCGGCGGGCGCTTAGCGAAATCCGTATGAATTTCCGCAAATGGTCAACACCGGCGGTTAAGGGGATGGTGTACCCTTATTTGGGGAAATCGTTCTCCAGTCTAGTGGAATCGATCATGGACGATCTCAGTTCCAGAGACGACGCCATGATTATGATGATGAACATCAACAGCATGGATCAGTATTTGTACCGCCATTCATTTAATGTGTGCGTTTATACGCTGCTGCTGGGTCAAATTCACGGCTACAGCAAAGACGAGCTGACGCTGCTGGGTCTTGGAGCCATGCTGCACGATATCGGCAAAACCAAGCTTCCGCTGGAGCTGCTTAACAAACCTTCGAGCCTCACGAACGAGGAATTCGAGCTGATGAAGTCGCATACGGAAATCGGCTTCAAAATGCTTAAGGATGAGCCGAATATTCCGCTGCTCTCGGCGCATTGCGCCTTCCAGCATCATGAACGGATCGACGGCAGCGGTTATCCCCGCGGAATCAAGGGCAACGACATTCATGAGTTTGCCCGCTGGATCGCCATTACGGATGCCTATGACGCCATGACCACGCACCGGGTCTACCGGACCGCGATGCTCCCGCATCAAGCGCTGGAGGTGCTGTATACCGGCTGCGGGACTTGGTACGAGAAGTCGAAGCTGGAGGTTTTCCGCGACCGCGTAGCGATCTACCCTTTAGGGATGACCGTCAAGCTCAGTACAGGCGAAAGCGGCGTCGTGGTGAAGATTCACGGCCACATGCCTCAGCGGCCGGTTGTTCGGGTATTAACCGACCCGCTTGGGGCGGATTTGAAATCGCCCTTTGAGGTGGATTTGTCGGTTCAACTTTCCATCGTGATTACGGAAGTCGACGGAATGGGGGTATTAATTAAAGAATGAGCAGCAACATCAGTGAGAGGTCCTTGGGGAGCTCTGCCAGAACGATCTCTCCCAGTTATGATCCTTGGGATCCCATAGAGTCGTTGCGCCGATTTGGGCATCATGTGCTGACCAGCGTCGAAATGACCGTATCGAACCTGTGCAATATGCGCTGCGAGCATTGCGCGGTGGGGGACAGCCTGGTGCTGCGAGAGCCGGAGCAGCTTCCG
Organism: Paenibacillus terrisolis; assembly: GCF_056171975.1. NCBI lineage: Bacteria > Bacillati > Bacillota > Bacilli > Caryophanales > Paenibacillaceae > Paenibacillus > Paenibacillus terrisolis. Next base: position 25,566 of record NZ_JBKFGG010000035.1, read on the forward strand.
CTCTCGCATATGCTGAAATCACTTGATGAGGTGGAGCACCTGCGGACGATCAGCATCACGGGGGGAGAACCGACGTTCCGGCGCCGAACCGTTGAGGAGAAAATTATTCCGCTGCTGAAATACGCCAAGGAGCGGGGCGTGCGTTCGCAAATCAACTCCAACCTGACGCTGGATTACGAACGTTATGAGCAGCTGCTCCCTTTTCTCGATGTCATGCATATCTCTTTCAATTATACGTCTGCGAAGGATTTTCACGAAGTGGGCTTTGCCCGCAGCGGACATCCGGTTCCATTTGAGGCTGCATCCAAAATGTATGATACAATGGTTGATAATACGCGCAAACTAAGCGAAGCCGGGATGTTCATTTCGGCGGAGACAATGATCAATTACCGGACGCACGAGAAGCTTCCGGACATTCACAAGCTGATTATCGAAATGGGCTGCCGCAGGCATGAGGTACATCCGATGTATGCAGCGGACTTTGCCGAGGGTTTGCCGAAGCTTTCGCTGGAGCAAATGCGAACGGCGATTCACGGTCTGTTGGATGCGCGCGATACCTCCGTTTGGATGCTGTTCGGAACGCTGCCGTTCTTTGCCTGCAGTCGGGATGAGAATGATCTCTCCTTAATCCGCCGTTTGCGCGAAGAGCCGAATGTGACGGTGCGGAACGATCCGGACGGCCGAAATCGGGTCAACGTGAATCTGTTTACCGGCGACGTCTATGTTACCGACTTCGCCGCCATTCCTTCGTTCGGAAATGTGCTTGAAGGGCGGCTCGACGATATTTTCGCAAAATGGCTGACCGAGCATCCGCTTAACCGGAAAGTGAACTGCCATTGCGATGCGGCCGGCTGCTGCGGACCTAATCTGCTTGTTGCCGATATGTACTACAAGGGTATCGATTTTAAAGTCCGCCAAGCGACTACACTTTAGGAAAGAGGCGTTTCTTCATGCCTGACGGCCATACCGAATTTGAAATAGGCAAGCTGGTTTTGAATTTGCTTTTCGTATTTATTCTTGTTTTCCTGAACGGCTTTTTTGTAGCCGCGGAGTTTTCGCTCGTTAAGGTGCGCCAATCCCGGCTTACCCAACTCTCGAGGGAAGGAAACCGGAGGGCGAATTACGCCTTGACGGTCAACAAGCGGCTGGATACTTATCTATCGGCGACCCAGCTTGGGATTACATTAGCTTCTCTTGGCCTCGGTTGGGTCGGGGAGCCGGCCGTCTCCGAACTGCTGATTGAGCCGCTTATGCATAAGATGGGTATCACGGACGGAACGTTGATTACCACGATTTCGGTGGCGGTTGGCTTTGCGATCATCACTTTCTTACATATCGTACTGGGCGAGCTGGCGCCGAAATCGCTGGCTATCCAGAAATCCGAGTCGACGTCGCTTTGGCTTTCCTGGCCGCTGCTGATGTTTTACCGCGTGTTCCTGCCGGTAATCTGGCTGCTTAACACGGCGGCGAACGGAGCGATCCGCCTGATCGGCATCCAGCCGGCCGGCGAAAGCGAGGCGGCCCATTCCGAGGAAGAAATCCGGATTCTGATGAACCAAAGCGCCAAAAGCGGCGTCATCGACAAAGACGAAATGAAGCTGATGGACAATATTTTCGATTTTTCCGATATGCTGGCCCGTGAGGTTATGCTTCCGCGGACGGACATGGACTGCTTGTACACGAATTTGTCCTGGGAAGAGAACATGAAAATTGTGACTGAAACGAAGCATTCCCGTTATCCCGTCGCGGTTGAAGATAAGGACCAAATTATCGGTTTTGTACATATTACCGATTTGCTGCTGCCGGATCAAGGTCGTCCGCTGGATCTCGCGGAGATGGTGCGTCCGATCCTGAACGTGCCGGAATCGATGGAAGTAAGCCATGTGCTGCGTCTGATGCAGAAGAAGCATTCCCAGTTGACGCTCGTCGTGGATGAGTATGGCGGAACCGCGGGGCTGCTGACCGCTGAGGAAATTCTCGAGGAAATCGTCGGCGATCTGCATGATGAATTTGAAGACGAACGTCCCGAAGTGGAGAAAATATCGGATACCGTGTATTCGGTGGACGGCCGGTTGTTGATCGAAGAGGTCAACGATCTGATCGGCATCTCCATCGAAGACGAGGAGGTTGACTCCATCGGGGGCTGGTTGTTCAAGGAACTCGAAGGCGTTCCGACTAAAGGGAAAAAGCTGCAGGTCGGCAACATCCTGTTTGAGGTTGAGGAGTCGAGCCGTCTGCGGATTACCCGGGTGAGGATAACGCGTCAGCAGAAGCCGGAGCCCGAAGAAACGGACGAAGATTAATATTGGCTTTGGCCCAAAAGAGCTCAGTTCGCAAACTGGGCTCTTTTTTGTTGCCTTGAGGGGATATCGGTTCATTTTCTGGGCGAACGTCATATGTTAATGATAAGGAAAAAACTGGGGTTACTTGTCCCGGTTTGCCATGATTTGTCCAAAAAAGAAAAGGAGGAAGTTTCTTTGAGCCATCCCCAAGAGCATGCGTATGCCCCTTTCGTTGGCCCTTTCGATCCTTGTCCGCCGATACTCGTAAAAACATACAGTACCCCTCCGCATTTGTATATCCACTTTCAGCCGCTCAATCTTCCGCAGTTCAGTCCCCAGGAAGCCTTAAAGTTCGGCACGCTTTGGCCCGCGCTGTACAGTCCCTATGAATCCCGCTGGGGAAAAGGACGGTGAGTTGGAAATGAACAACATAAGCAATATGGAGAACATGAGCAACGTGATGCCAGCCGAATCGAACAAAGGACATTTTGACAAGGAGTTCTATGAATTGCTGGAGAAGCTGCAGGCGCTTGATTTTGTGCTGGTGGAGCTGAATCTGTTCCTGGACACCCATCCGGACGATATGGCTTCCATTCAGCAATTCAATCAATTCACTCAAGAACGGACGCAGCTGGCCAACCATTTTCAACAGCTTTATGGTCCCCTGCAAAATTTCGGGCGCGCCTATTCGAAATTCCCGTGGGAATGGTCGAAGGCCCCGTGGCCCTGGCAGGTATAAAGCCTGCCATAAGGATTTTTACATTCATCGTTTAATAAGGAGGGTGTCAATAAAGCGATGTGGGTCTATGAGAAAAAGCTGCAATATCCGGTTCGCGTTGGCAAATGCGATATCCGCATGGCAAAGCTCCTTTTGGAGCAATACGGCGGCGCCGACGGTGAACTAGGCGCTGCGCTGCGATATTTAAACCAAAGATATACGGTTCCGGACAAAGTCATCGGGCTGCTTAACGATATCGGAACGGAGGAATTCGCCCACCTCGAGATGATCGCCACCATGGTCTACAAGCTGACGAAAGACGCGACGGTGGAGGAGCTGAAGGCGGCCGGATTAGCCGAGCATTATGTCGCCCATGACCGGGCACTGTTCTACGAGAGCGCCGGCGGGGTGCCCTGGACCGCAACCTACATCCAGGCCAAAGGCGATCCGATCGCCGATCTGTACGAGGATATCGCCGCCGAGGAGAAGGCACGGGCTACATACCAGTGGCTGATCGATATGACGGATGACGTCGATATCCAGGACGGCCTGCGTTTCTTGCGCGAACGTGAAGTCATCCACTCGCTGCGTTTCCGCGAAGCGGTGGAGATTTTGAAGGATGATCGGGATCAGAAGAAGATTTTCTGAGCATACGGCTCAATCTTGAAATAAAGGTGGTAGGCGATGTCCAAAAATAAACGCGGAAAAGCGTTGTGGGTTCTTCCTTCGAGAAGCCGGGGAACCTGTCCGGTATGCGGAAGCACGCGAATCAAGCTGCTATACACGAAGACAACCAGCTCCGGGCAGCAGCTCTCGGTGTGCAAGAAATGCTTCAGCGCTTCTCAGGAAAGGATCGATGCGGCAAAGGCAGAGAATGTAAAGTAGCTTATTTATAAGCAAAATTAAAAATGGTTTTATGGGGAAGACGCTCAGGAATTGGATGGGCGTCTTTTCATTTATGCTTTAAGGCGACATTTTGTTCTTCCAAAATTTCTTATTCTTTAAATAACAAATAACGATAAAAAAGCTATTAGATTGTTTGAGAGAATATGATAATAAACCACAAAAAATCTATTACATATTTGCTCAAAAATACCGAGATGTTTTTTGAGGAACAATCCTAAATGGGAGTTGGTTGCAATCAAAAAATATTCCAAAGTTATTAAAAACACCGTATCAATTTTGATAGGTTTAATTTCAGGCTTTATATTCTCCTTATCACTCCTACTATATGGATTAAATTTGGGCGGAGGATTTATGCCCGGATTTCAAGAAAAAGTGAATTTGTTTATGACAATTCTGATTATTGATGTAGTTGCATTTTTAATTATTATGCTTGTCTCTAAAACATATTTGTACAGCTTATCCTCCTTTTTGATGGGTATAGTCATTTTTATTTATATATCGTTTCTCTAAGTAATTTTGGCAAAATGCTGTTCTCCTTTTGTTAAATAAATTCGAATTTAATTCCCAATAACGTTTCCAGATTAATATGCTGGTCCATTTTATTGCTAATTATCTTATTGTTTGCTTTGTTAATACGTCGGCATTTCAAAAAAGCGAATGATAAATCCTCTATTTCCCTTCATATTTGTTTATTTTTTTTCTATTGTCCCCGATCCTTATATAGGCAGTCCGGGGAATTTCAACACCCCTTGGACGGCCTGAGGTTCTCGCGTGAGTAGGAGAAGCAGCTCGGATAGAGTTGCTTTTTTTCGTGGAAAACGATTTTCCAATAAAGATAGGATTCCAATATATTACATTTTTAATGGTAATCTCTCGTCTCCAGAGTTCCAAGTTAAAATTTGATTGTAATGAAAATTATTCAATTAATTCCAAATTACAACAGCATTCGACAAAATAAAAAGGATATACTGGGGAAGCTTCTATAGCTGGAAGATTTCGAATCTTTAGAGTTTCTTGACCATGTTTATATTTACTTCTAAAGTATCGGGAACCATCTGAAATTAATATGAGAGGAGGTGAATCTGTTTTCTGGTCCAGGAGTTAAGTGAATATAGAACTAACGCAGAGAGGAGAAAAATTATAAAAAGCTGTTTTTAAAACTTCAAACTCTTGCAGTAGCCAGGCTGTTTACGTTGCTTCCTTTGGCACTTTTGTGTCGAATACAATCTCTATTAATGACCTTATTTGGATTTATAGAATCCATCAGGAGTCATTTAGTTATTTAATAGGAGGTTTCAAATTATGTCCATTTCAAAAGTGAAACATAGACTCTTTAAAACAGTATCTTTATTACTCAGCTTTGCGATTGCATTATTTTTCCTTATGAACTTTAGTTTCACAAATGTAGATGCTGCAGCATCAGGCGCGCCTGGAAGGCCTTTATTAACTCATGATAATACAGATAATGATGGCAACTATACCGTAACGATGAACATGTGGTGGGGCAACAACGGAACATCCTGGAAGCTTTATGAGAATGATCTATTGGTCTATAGCAATAGTTTATCCGATGGCTCGCCAAATGCACAGGCAGCTTCCAAGACTTTCAGTAACATGCCTGCGGGTACATACACCTATAAATGCGATCTCATAAATTCATTTGGTACTGTAACCAGTGATACCATTACAGTCAATGTAAATGGAGGAGCGGGCGTTGTCGTAAGCGGAATAAAAATCAGAGAAGTTGATGCAACAACAGAAGTACCGCAGATAACAGTCCCCCAAGGGATCTCCGATTATACTTTAAGCGCAACCGGAGTTGGCAGTCCTAGCTTTACCTTGTCGACAAACAACAGCTCGGTAGCAAATTACCAAATAGTAAATGGTACTACATTAAGAATAAACGCTCTCAAAGCAGGACGTGCATCTCTCAAGATTAAGGAAACTACAAGCAATAAGGTACGTTATGTAGGAATACGTGTAAAGACCGCAGATGGCAAACTTCCGGGTCTTCCCGATTATCTTTCCATTGGCTCAGTAAGTGAAGATTCAACAGGAGACCTGGATTTTTGGAAGGATTACGGTCCTGGACTTACAAACAAAAGAATGGATATACGCTATATTTATTTGAATGGCGGTCCGGTCAATGGTTGGAAAACATGGAGTGACGGTAACGGTGGACGCGCCGCTTCATTTATACGTGAAAGCAAAAAGATGGGGATGATCCCGTTTTTTGTTTATTACAACATTCCGGATGGAAGTGAAAGCTACGCTCTCGACAAGCAGCATATAGAAAGTGACTCATATATGCAAGCCTATTTCAAAGATCTGAAGTTCGCCCTTGATATCATTAGTCGAGAAGGCGGAGATGAAATGGTAGGCATGGTCTTAGAGCCTGATTTCCTAGGTTATATGATGCAAAACTCAGGTAAGCAGCCTAACGGATTACTAGCTAAGACAAGTGCCGCATACTCATCAGGAATTCTAAGCGCTTCTACCGATCCCGTATTTCCTGATACAGTAGAGGGTTTGGTAAAAGCAATAAACTATACCATAAGCAAATATGCGCCAAATGCCTATTTCGGATGGCAGTTCAATCTTTGGGCTTCTCCGGGAATCACAACCGGCATACCTTCAACAGGATTAATGAGGATCACGGATACTCAGGGAATTACAAAAGGCCGTTCAGCTTTAGTATCCGAAACAAAGGAGCTGAGCAAATATTATTTAAATGCCGGAGTTTCCAGCTACGGTGCGGATTTTGTCTCTATCGATAAATACGGCTTAGATGCAGGCATCAGTTCTGCTTCCGATCCCTCGAAGTCCACATGGTTTTGGAACCTGGATCACTGGAACAACTATCTGTTGTTTAGCAAGACATTACATCAAGAATCCAATCTTCCTGTCATTCTATGGCAAATTCCTGTAGGTCACATTAATTCAAGCTTAAGTGAAAACCCGTATAATAACGGCACATTCCCGGATTTAAACAATACAAGCCAACATTATGAGGATTCTGCCCCCGACTTTTTCCTTGGCGATACCTTCACCACAACAGGTGCAAGAAATAGTTATTTTTCGACAAACCAGGGCAATGATCCTAAGCTAACAGTCTCAGGCAGTAGTATTACATGGGGTTCTCATGCCAAGGAAGCCGCAGACTCAGGAATTATTTCCGTTCTCTTTGGAGCCGGAGTAGGAGACAGCACCGACGGCGTTGGATCACCTCCGACAGATAGCTACTGGTGGATAACAAAAGTGCAGACGTATCTCAACAATCCTGTACCGTTATCGGGAGTATTGCCGGTAGAAACGGTGGCAACACCAGTCTTCAACCCGGCAGGCGGAACTTATTCATCGGCGCAGAATGTAACGATATCCAGCGCTACCAGTGGAGCAACCATCAGGTATACTGCCGATGGGAGCGAGCCTACAGCTTCTTCAACTCAATATACGGGCGCTATCAATGTAGCTTCAACTACTACTATAAAAGCTAAAGCCTTTAAGTCAGGGATGAACGACTCCGCTACGGCAAGCGCTACTTATACCATAAGTATAGTGATCGACCAAGTTGCAACTCCGTCCTTCAGCCCGGCAGGCGGAACTTATTCATCGGCGCAGAATGTAACGGTTTCCAGCGCTACCGGTGGAGCAATCATCAGGTATACTACCAATGGGAGCGAGCCTACAGCTTCTTCAACTCAATATACGGGCGCTATCAATGTAGCTTCAACTACTACTATAAAAGCTAAAGCCTTTAAGTCAGGGATGAACGACTCCGCTACGGCAAGCGCTACTTATACCATAAGTATAGTGATCGACCAAGTTGCAACTCCGTCCTTCAGCCCGGCAGGCGGAACTTATTCATCGGCGCAGAATGTAACGATTTCCAGCGCTACCGGTGGAGCAACCATCAGGTATACTGCCGATGGGAGCGAGCCTACAGCTTCTTCAACTCAATATACGGGCGCTATCAATGTAGCTTCAACTACTACTATAAAAGCTAAAGCCTTTAAGTCAGGGATGAACGACTCCGCTACGGCAAGCGCTACTTATACCATAAGTATAGTGATCGACCAAGTTGCAACTCCGTCCTTCAGCCCGGCAGGCGGAACTTATTCATCGGCGCAGAATGTAACGATATCCAGTGCTACCGGTGGAGCAACGATCAGATACACTACCGACGGATCTACTCCTACATCAACTTCCACACAATATACAGGTGCTATAGCTGTATCGTCTACAGAAACAATAAAGGCAATAGCTATTAAATCAGGTATGACTGATTCAACCGTCGCAAGCGCTGCCTATACAATAAACAGCGGCAATTACCCTGGATGGGCGCCTAATACCGCTTATAAAGTAGGTGAAATAGTATCTTACGGCGGAAATAACTACAGATGCCTACAATCACACACCTCTTTGGTAGGTTGGGAACCATCTATTGTTGCCGCTTTGTGGACAAAAATATAAATACGTTTTTTATATTATCTAGAATTTTATGAGATTTCTATTAGAACTTTGAAAAATCATGAGTAAAGGGGAATGTAATATTATGTATTCTTTGAAAGGAAAGTCTCTGACAAAAACACTGGCATTTATGCTAATGGTTGCATTATTTTGCAGTTTGATCGCAGTAATACCTGTAAGTGCAGCTGACAAAGGAGAGTGGGCTCCAAATACTGCATATGCTGCAGGTGATACGGTAACATACAGTGGAACCACGTATGAATGTATTCAGTCACATACCTCTCTTACAGGTTGGGAACCGCCCATTGTACCGGCATTGTGGCGTCCGGGCAGCGCAGTAACACAGGTTGCTACACCGTCCTTCAACCCGGCAGGCGGAACTTATTCATCGGCGCAGAATGTAACGATATCCAGCGCTACCAGTGGAGCAACCATCAGGTATACTGCCGATGGGAGCGAGCCTACAACTTCTTCGACTCAATATACGGGCGCTATCAATATAGCTTCAACTACTACTATAAAAGCTAAAGCCTTTAAGTCTGGGATGAACGACTCTGCTACAGGAAGCGCTACTTATACCATAAGCACCGTAAGCGACCAAGTCGCAACTCCGTCCTTCAGCCCGGCAGGCGGAACTTATTCATCGGCGCAGAATGTAACGATATCCAGCGCTACCGGTGGAGCAACCATCAGGTATACTGCCGATGGGAGCGAGCCTACAACTTCTTCGACTCAATATACGGGCGCTATCAATATAGCTTCAACTACTACTATAAAAGCTAAAGCCTTTAAGTCTGGGATGAACGACTCTGCTACAGGAAGCGCTACTTATACCATAAGCACCGTAAGCGACCAAGTCGCAACTCCGTCCTTCAGCCCGGCAGGCGGAACTTATTCATCGGCGCAGAATGTAACGATTTCCAGCGCTACCGGTGGAGCAACCATCAGGTATACTGCCGATGGGAGCGAGCCTACAACTTCTTCGACTCAATATACGGGCGCTATCAATATAGCTTCAACTACTACTATAAAAGCTAAAGCCTTTAAGTCTGGGATGAACGACTCTGCTACAGGAAGCGCTACTTATACCATAAGCACCGTAAGCGACCAAGTCGCAACTCCGTCCTTCAGCCCGGCAGGCGGAACTTATTCATCGGCGCAGAATGTAACGGTTTCCAGCGCTACCGGTGGAGCAATCATCAGGTATACTACCAATGGGAGCGAGCCTACAGCTTCTTCAACTCAATATACGGGCGCTATCAATATAGCTTCAACTACTACTATAAAAGCTAAAGCCTTTAAGTCAGGGATGAACGACTCTGCTACGGCAAGCGCTATTTACACCATAAGTATAGTAAGCAACCAAGTCGCAACTCCGTCCTTCAGCCCGGCAGGCGGAACTTATTCATCGGCGCAGAATGTAACGATTTCCAGTGCTACCAGTGGAGCAACGATCAGATACACTACCAATGGTACTGAGCCCACAGCTTCTTCAACTCAATATACAGGTGCGATAACTGTAGCTTCAACCACCATTGTAAAAGCCAAGGCATTCA
>NZ_JBKFGG010000036.1:0-38018 GCF_056171975.1 Paenibacillus terrisolis
GGAGCAACGATCAGATACACTACCAATGGTACTGAGCCCACAGCTTCTTCAACTCAATATACAGGTGCGATAACTGTAGCTTCAACCACCATTGTAAAAGCCAAGGCATTCAAATCAGGCATGACTGATTCCTCTACCGCAACTGCCACATACACCATAGGCAGCTCAACATTGCCCAAAAGAATCATGGTCGGTTACTGGCATGCATGGAACAGCGGTGTACCATTTATAAAACTTAGAGATGTTAATCCGAACTGGGATGTCATCAATATTTCCTTTGCCGAACCGGTTACCCCCGGCAGTACAGACGGCAAAATGAAATTGGTAATAGGCGGGTTGACTTCTGATTATTCAATCAATGACTTCAAGGCAGACATTAAGACTCTGCAACGAAATGGAAAGAAAGTCGTACTTTCCATAGGCGGATACGAGGGTTATTTCTCCCTCACTTCATCTACTGCAGTTACTCAATTTGTAAATGATATCAAGGGTTTCATAAATGAGTATGGCTTCGATGGAATAGATATAGATTTGGAACAGTCGTCTGTACAATTAAATAGCGGCAATGATCCTGACTTTAGAAATCCTACATCGCCTAAAATCGTCAATATGATATCGGCTATACGCAGTATTTGCGACTCTTATGGATCAAACTTCATTCTATCATGGGCGCCGGAGACCTTCTATTTTCAACTTGGCTATCAGTATTATGGAGGCTTGAATCCATATGTAGACTCCAGAGCCGGCTCCTACATTCCAATGATCCATGCATTACGCGACAAGACAACTTACGTGCATGTCCAATTATATAACTCCGGCTCTATCATGGCACCCAATGGACAATACTATTCAATGGGAAATACAGAATCTATAGTTGCTATGTCTAATATGCTTTTAAACGGCTTCAATGTTAATAATAACTCCAATTACTTCTTCCCGGCATTAAGACCTGATCAAGTAGTAATCGGTGTACCGGCTTCCTCTGGCGCCGCCGGAAGCGGTCAAGTAACAAACCAGCAACTTCAGCAGGCATTTAATACCTTAAGAGAGAGTTATCCCGACCTCAGAGGAATCATGTCATGGTCCATCAACTGGGATGCTTTACAGAACAATAATTCCTTTGTAATAAGCAATAAGAGTTACCTCAATTTGTTGCCATAGAAATCATAATTTCCTATAACATTTTGAATGATGAGCTGTTTTCGGTGTATATTGCTCCCGGCATCAAGGTCACGCTCAATTAATCTTTATTTTTCGTTTTAATCTTGCCGGGGAGAACAACAGATCAAGGACCGACTCCAAATGAGCCGGTCCTTTTTTTCAAAATAACAACTCCAAATTTGAAATAATCACAGAAGGTGACTGCACAGTGATAAAATCCAGACGAAACCTTGGCTTCCTTGATTTGGAGGAGATCCCCCTGGGAACAGGGTACCAAAGTAGAGGGATCAAGCTTTGGTGTACGGCTCATTCGGAGCTGGTTGATTCATGCTCAAAAATTACGACAGCAGCTTGGCGTTCGCGGCCGCGTCGAAGACCTGACGAGTGTCCCCATTATGGATTACTGCAGATTTCGCCGGAATATCCTCCCCTTCGATCGTCACATCGCGGTTTGAGAAATTGACGGTCACTTTGACGTCGTCCCCGTACTGCGCGTTTTGCACGAGTCGGTCGTCGCTCAGCACGTTAAAGCCGGTCATTTCCTGTGTGACCGATTGCCGGTGCAGCGGCGACCAGACTTTCAGGAAACCGGTGATGCTGTCTTTTTCCTGCTCCCATGTCCCGCGATCAAGATGATACAGAGGGGGGACGTTATACAGGAGCTCATAGAGCATCCGGTCGGCCTCTTCACCCGCTATTTTGTAGCTGCCCCATTCCCAATGGTTCGTCGTGATGACGGAGTCGTTATAGACCAGCTTGTAAAGCGGCAGCGAATAGGCGGGATCGACGTATATTTTCTCGTACAGCGCTTTGATCGGCACCGTTTTGCCGTATCTCTCAGGGATGCCGTTTGCGGCGTAATAGCCGCCTACGTAGTATTGGCTGTCCTTGTTGTCGCGCATGTCGGGGTCTCCCCAGGCGATGATTGGACTTTCGATGCCTTGGGCAAAGGCGATGACGCCGCTGGCGTAATCGTTGCCGCCTTCGGAGCCTACGACCATTTGCTTATCCTTGGCAAAATAACCGAGCCGCTCTAACCGGGCATTCAAATCCTGCTGCTGCGTGGTCGGGTGAGCCGGCGAGTAATCGTCATAAATTTCGCCCGTCGCATCGCAGTCGACGAACCAGGAATTGAAGCCGATGCCGTCCTGGAGGATGCCCTCTGCGCGTTCTTTTACGCTTGGCATCGCGAGTGTCGGATTGAGCTTGCGTCCCCGCTGCAGGAAACCGGCGACCTTAGTTCCGTCTTTTTTCGTAATAGTCGCATTCTCAAATAGCGCCGGATCCGGGAATGAAGCCGTGTTCCAGGAAATATCCGCGTTTTGCTGAATGGAATGATAGGAATCGTAAGGAGCGATCAAATACCCGTCTTGATCCGCTTCGCTCACCAATTGCGGGTTCATCAGGCCGTCGACCCAATTCGGAAGCCCGATCCAGGCGTTGGCGATACCGGCGTCATGCATGTCTTTAAGCAAACCGGTCGAGTTTGCCTGCCCCCATTCGGAGAGAGGGGACGCGGCGTCTTGGAGCACGCTTTTCAGCAGCAATTTATTCAGGTCATAGAGCTTCTCCTCGCTTAGTTTGCCAATGCCTTGATCGATCAGCTTTTGCACTTCCCCTCCGGGATGGGGGAACACGGAAGGGGAGTAGAAGCCTTTCATTTTCATTCCCTGGTTGAGCGCGTTTAAGACAACCGACTTCTGATAATTGTCTATATAATCCTGTCCGGGAATTTGCCCCAGCACGTCCGCGAGCTCGGCGCTGCCGTCAGCCGTTCCCGCCAGAAGCTTGACCAGCCACGGACCGAGCGAGTCGGGCAGTAGCTTGCGAAGCTGCGGCCACTTTATGTCGTCGGTTGTGAGAATGGCCTCGCTCCACAAATAAATTTGCGGCGCCCCGTACAGCTTGCGGATATTCGGGTTAGCCCCCGCTTTTTCCTCGAGCGTGACCGCGTTTCCTAGTTCCTCTACAACATTTTTGTAAGGCGCCACCACCTGCTGCGGACTGCCGCCGGTCACATACAGACGGAAGCCATAGCTTTTGTCCGGATTGATCGAAGGGAATTCATGCGCAAATTGAAATTGTACGGACGACGACGTATCGAAATGAACCTCGCCATTGAACTTGTTGGTCACCACATAAACGAGGGAGTAAGGCTTGTTATTCAGCGCAAAAAAGTCCATAGAAAACGATTCGCTCCACGTATACGTCTGGTCGTTCAGAAACGTTCGCCAACTCTCGTCGCCGGCGGGAATGGTTTTCCCCTCCCCGATGGGAAGCATGTAGCCATCGGCCTTAACCGAAGGCCACTCGTAACGGTCCGCTCCGTCCGAAACGATCCGGATGTCGAGATAGTCGCTCTTCTTGGCGATGCTGACTTTGACTTTGCCCGGATAGGTCCACTTCGCCGAATCTTTGCTTTGAACCAGATCGCTTACCTTTTCCTTCGGCAGCGGAAGCGAAGCGGGAGTCCGGACACCATCCTTAATAATCGTAAGCGCAAACGTCTCCGGATCCACCTCGAAGTCGAACGGCAGACCCGCCGGCGTCAAGTCCTGCTTCGCCTGTTCGGCTGTCGGCGCCGGGCTTGCGGACAAGCTCGCCGCATCGCCGGCGGCATTTTGACATCCGGCAGCGGTGAGGGCCAGTAAAGCGGCGCATATCCATGCTAAATTTTTCTTCATTTGGTTTTCCTCCATTCTTTGGGTTGTCGCATGACACTAGCCATACTAAAACGGGATTGTTACATGAATGTGCCGATTGGATAGGATGCGGAAACTTGTTTGAAGACATTCGATTTTGTTACACTGATGTAACATAAGGGTTCTACACTGGTTGAGAGCTTGTACACGCCGCTATCGGGCGTTATGCCGCTCGGAGAGGAAGCGTATGAGATGAACCTTTTGCTGGCGGATGATGAGCCGTTGATGCTGCAGATTTTGCAGGCTTATTTTCAGAAGGACGGGTTTGAATGCTTGCTTGCGCAGGACGGGGAGGAAGCCTTGGACCTGTTTTATAACTATAAAGTGGATTTGGCGATTCTGGATTGGATGATGCCGAAACGGAGCGGAATCGAGGTAAGCCGGGAGATCAAGAAGACCAGCCGGGCAAAAGTACTGCTTCTGACGGCCAAAGGAAGCCAGGATGACGAATTTATCGCCCTGAAAAGCGGAGCGGACGATTATGTGCGCAAGCCGTTTGATCCGCGCATTTTGCTTCTGCGGGTGAAAAAGCTGCTCCAGCTTACGGAGAAAGTATCCGTCGGCGACTTGACCGTCGATCTGGAAGGTCAGAAAATTTTTCGGAACGGCGAGGACGTAATGGCGACAAACAAGGAATTTCAACTCATGAAATATCTGCTTGCCAATAAGGGGCAAATCATGACCCGCAAAATGCTGCTGGATGAAGTGTGGGGATTCGACTATTTTGGCGAGGAACGGACCGTGGATACCCATATCAGGCGGCTGCGGGAAAAGATCGGCGAGCATCGCATCCGGACATACAGGGGAATGGGCTACGGCCTGGTTGATTCCGATGAACAGTAGATTGACGCGAAAACTGGTCGTACGGATTGCGGCATCGCTATGTCTTGTGTTTACGCTCTCGTTTGCCGTCAATTCCTTTTTTCTGCCTAAATATTTTCTCTATCAGACCAAGCAGAAACTGTCCTCCCTGGTTTCCGACTTGACGGTAGGGGAGCGTGCTCCAGCCCCGGCTCGGATTGGGGCAATAGAAGAGCAAAATCAGGCGGTGATTGCTTACACCTCCATATCCGGCGCAAATAACGATCTAAACGACGATTTGCTGTACCAGTTTAAACGAAAGGGAATTGCGCTCAGCAAATTTTGGCTGACCGAAGACAGCGTGAAGAAGCTGCATGAAGGCGGGAGGGTAAACAGGCTTTACGATCAGACGAAACTGAAGTCCAGTTTCCTGGTCAACTTCGTGGAGATTGACGGAACCGTATTTGCCGTGGGTGAATCAATTGCGCATTCGGGGGAAACCCTTCGAATCGTCAACCGGTTTAACGCATACATCTGGGTCGGCATGTTGTTCCTGCTGGTGTTATTATCCGCTTTGTACACGGCGCGAATCGTCAGGCCGCTGGTGAAACTGAATGAAACGGCCAAAGAGATTTCCGATTTGTCGTTCACTAAGGCCGATGTTCATACGGGCGACGAAATCGAGACGCTGGCCGACAGCATCAATCGGATGAGCGATAAACTGGAGGAGGCGCACCGTTCGCTGGAAGCGAAAAACGACAATCTGCAGACGTTCATCTCGGATATTTCGCATGAACTGAAGACTCCGCTTTCGCTCATTCGCGTTTATGCCTCCGGGCTCAGCGACGGCATGGACGACGGTACCTACGCCGATGTCATTCGCCGGCAAAGCGAGCATATGAGCGGCCTCATCGACCGTCTGCTGGAATTGTCCCGGCTTCAAGAGGATGAGTATCGTTTCGGACCGGTTGATTTCCGGAAACTTCTGGCAGAGACGCTGGAAACGTATCGGATTGCGTTCCGCCAGCAGGGTCTGGAGCTTGAGGCGGACAATCGGCTGATGGGCGAGACCTGGGTGTGGGCGGACCTCAGAAAGCTGGAATCTGTTTTGGATAACTGGCTGACTAATGCAATGAAATACACGACCGTAAAACGCGTGGAGGTGATGGCGGAAGCGAAAGAGGGCAGCGTTTATTTTCGCATCGCCAACGGAACGGATAATGAGGATAAAACGCAGTGGGAGAAGGTTTGGGAGCCATTTTACGTCATGGAGAACTCGCGCAGCAAAAAATTCAGCGGCACGGGGTTGGGGTTATCCATTACCCGGGCGATCCTGCAAAATCATGAGGCGTCTTTTGGCTTGACGGTCCGGGAAGGAAAGGTCGAATTCTATTTTTCACTGCCGCTCGCAAGTTATGAGGCAACAAATCATATGGGTGAATTTCATTGAAACACAAACCGATTTTCGGATTTCATCATATCGGCGGAGCATTAATGCGCGAACAGGGATATTAAAGTAAGCAAAAAACCGAGTAAAAAGCCGCAAAGGGCTCCGTTAACGCGAATCCATTGCAAGTCCTTTCCAAGTTTATCCTCAAGCATCATCACTAAAGTCTCGTCGTCCATTTGATCGATGTTGTCCTTCACCAATTGCCCGATAAGATGATGGTTAGATGCGGCCAGATTGATCAAATACTGGGTAAGGTGGTCCTCCATGGACGCAAGAACCTCCGGCTTGCGGTTCTTGATGAACCGGATCAAGGAACGATATAACGTAAAGATTTTGCGTCCTCCGGCTATGCGTTCCTTTTCTATCGTATCGAGTGCCGTCGTCCGTATGCCTTCGATTGCTGATACGATGAAGCTCGTTCCGTTTTCTCCCTTTATTTGATCCGCAGCCCAATTTCGGAGAGTGAGTATGTTGTCGTCATTTTCAATGAGACGGAGAAGTGTGCCGCGAAGTTCCAAGGCGAGCTTTTCGCGCAAAGGGCTAGCCTCATCCAGTAATTCCCTCGCCGTCGAAAGGGACAAATCTTGAAGCATGATTCCCAGCTTGTCTTCCGTGAAGAAACCCGTAACGGCCTGAAGGAAAAATCCTCTGATTCCCTTGCCTTTCATTTCCGTTAACTTCTGATATGCCATGCTGCCGAGGAGCGCGCTTGTATTTTCCTGTTCCAGCCATTTAATGAGTCCCGAAGCGGCGAGGTCGATCACTTTGTAATCGTAACCGGAACGTACGGCCTGCCGGTAGACATGTTTCGTCGCCGTTTGAATATCGGCTTTACTAAGCCAGACGGACAATCCGCTTTGAAGATACGGAACGTATTTTTCCGTCGGCAACTGCCGCAGCAGCGTTTCGGAGAAATTCAGAATGTTCAATCTTGTTTTCTTGCGGCTCAGTATTCTGGCTAGCATGAAAATTGCCGTTTCCAAAACATGTATGGATCGAAGCTTGGCTTCGATGCTCTGTTTATTTAAAAGCTCGTTCTCTACGGCGGAAATGAGTGAACGCGTAATTTTGCTTTTGTTTTTTAGCAATAACGAGGTGTGGGGGATCGGAATCCCCAGAGGATGACGAAACAATGCGGTAACCGCAAACCAGTCGGCCATTCCTCCCACCAAACCTGCTTCAAAACTCCCCTTTAATAATTGAACAAAAGTGGACTGGGGTAACAACAAAGTGGCTAAAAAACCGCAAAACATAATTAATAACGAGATCCCGGCCAAATTTCTTGACTTCATTTTATGCCCTCTTTCCATGCCTTGTAGCCGCAGTTCTTTTATTGTCTCCCTTTAGATTAAATCATAGTCGACGGATTCGGTAAACATCGGTTCGCGTCCCCCGCCCCTAAGTTCCCTTTCATGAAGAGTTAATTATAGTAATGAATAATAAGACATCGATTCCTGAATCAATTTTTCTTCATTCGGCGGGTTCCTGTATAAACGGTTGTTCCCATGTTCGTCACCGGCTGCGATTTTGAGTGGAACACGCTTGGCTTGAGCGACTTCGAGCAAGGCGATTTGGACCAGTTCCCGTTGGTTCTGACTCCATTCCGCGCCTTTGCACCGTACAATTTCGAGGGCTTCCTCAACCGTATGATTTCGGATGCACTTTAAGAAAACTCCCCATTTGATCAAATCAAATCCTTTCTGATCCGCGAAAACGAGGCAAGCACCCAAACCGCAGTTTTCTCCGCATGAAAGCTTCAGAACGCAATACCAGCAGCCTTTCGGCTTTTTTACCGTCCAAAGAAAGCTGGGAGGTTCATGAAAGGCAAACAGTTTAATTTGTGACAACTTAGTCTTCATTCGTTTTCCCTCCAGGATTTTCTGCGAATTTTAGTTCAATATGGTGAGTTTTCCGGGCTTTTTCAACAAACTGCCGAATCTCCCGCTCATTCTCGCAAACTGCGGAATGCTCCAGCCAGATGATATATTTCATTTTATGAACGACGGATAAATGAAGGGGAAACGATTCTCTTGACTTGATCACATACCAACCGGAAGGTTTGTTTCTCCAAGGCTCCCGGAAGGCTGCCGGAAGCGGAAGCCTGGTACGAGTGAACCAGTCCTGCTGCTGTTGTTTTTCTCTCAGTTTCTTATAAATTCCGAGCACGATTTCAGAATCCGGGCATTCCAGACAGGAAGCCGGCTGACCAAACTGCCGCAGCACCTCGATTTTGTCTTTCCCGAAGCCGTAACCCACGATAAACCGCTGGCCACATTCTTCATACCATAGAGCTCCGAAACATAAGTAGCGTAAACTGATTGGATCCAAAAGTCCCTGCTCTGTCCCAATATAATATAGTTTCATGTCGTACCCCCGTCGTTTAAAGATTGTATAAACTGTCATTTCAGCAAAAAAACCGCAAACAGAGATAAAACCTCTGCTGCGGTTTTGCGTGGACGAAAAAACAGACCCGGCGCAAATGCAAGGCAAAATAAAGGTTCCCCCTGTCACGCTTACGAGGTTAGCTGCCGGATTCGGGCGGTGGGAGTCGCCCTACCTTAAGAGACCGGAATGATAGTCTCTTCTCGGATTCACCCCAAGAGGACCGTTAAAGGTCCGATGGTTCCCCCGCTTCCCGCCAGGCGGGAATTAAGCGTCGTTCATTACAACGAATCATACTATCTCAAGATTCCTTTTGTAAAAAAGGAAAAGAGCTTTTTCAGGTCCTGCTGAAGCAAATTTTCGCTCAAAAAGAAAAGAAATAAGCTTAAAAAGTATTTGTTGAAGCTTTTCATGTATCTTTCTAATGAAAGCTTAATTTTTTATTTTCAATTAAGGGAAAGGGACGGCAAATGATTTTTTTGCGTTAATTCCATTAAAGCAAGAAAAGGAAAGATAATGGCCGAAGAAATATAAATTTCGAGAGGGAAATTACGATGTAAGCGGTTTTTCGGGAAACTATGCCGTTTTTTTGCGAGTACATTTCTTAATCGATCGCTTTACAAAACCTTGATATCGAACGTATGATGTTAATTGTTTCTTGAATATTATTTCTGAAAACTTATTCATTATCGCTGAATTTCCTAACCTGGAAAACGGGGGAACCGGTTGGAGTTAAGCCTGAAAACGGGTGATTCTCCTATGGGGTGAATCCTGACGGCAATACGCGTCAGGTAGGGCGACTCTTGCCGTCCGAATCCGACAGCTAACCTCGTAAGCGTAGTCAGGAGTGGGTAACTTACTGTGAAAAAGACACAGGCTACCCTGTGTTTTTTTGTTGCCTAAAATTGACTTAACAGGCAGCAAAAATTGAAAATAAACCCGATTTGGTCGGGGGAAATTAGAAAAATAACATTTGTGGCGGTGAAACTTGTGCTTTCCTATTTAAAAAGATTTCTCATTGGGCGTCCGTTAAAATCGACGGAGCTGGGTGAACAAAAACTGACGAAGACAAAAGCGCTTGCGATTCTTTCCTCGGACGCCTTGTCCTCAGTGGCATACGGGCCGGAGCAAATCCTGGTGGTTCTGATGACCATCGGCGCGATCGCTTATTGGTATTCCATTCCAATCGCGGCGGGCGTTTTGGTTCTTTTGGCCGCTTTGATTTTGTCTTATCGTCAAATCATTTTCACCTATCCTCACGGAGGTGGAGCTTACGTTGTTTCCAAAGAGAATCTTGGTGTGCTTCCGGGGTTAGTCGCCGGGGGTTCCCTGCTTGTCGATTACGTTTTGACCGTATCCGTCAGCGTATCGGCCGGGACGGATGCCATTACTTCGGCTTTTCCCAGTTTGCATCCTTACACAGTTATCATAGCTGTTGTTTTTGTGCTTTTCATAACAACGCTGAATTTAAGGGGAGTCACGGAATCCGCATCCGTTTTTGCTTTGCCGGTTTACCTGTTTGTTCTTGCCTTGTTTATTATGATCGGGGCAGGCATTTTTCGTGTTCTGACCGGGCAAGCAGCTCCGGAACTTCATACGCCCCTGGGAACTCCCGTAGCGGGAATCGGCCTGTTTTTGCTGCTTCGCGCCTTCGCCTCCGGGTGTACGGCATTAACCGGGGTTGAAGCTATTTCCAACGCGATCCCCAACTTCAAAGATCCAGCCCCCCGCAATGCGGCCAAGACACTGCTTGCCATGGGAACTTTGCTCGCTTTATTGTTTTCGGGAATCGTCTTTCTTGCTTATTATTATGGCGTTGGCCATCGCACCGATGTAACGGTGCTGTCGCAAATCGCCGAACAGACCTTTGGAAGAAACTTTATGTACTTCTTCATTCAAGGGACAACGGCATTGATTCTGATTCTGGCCGCCAATACGGGATATTCCGCTTTTCCGCTGCTGGCCGTGAATCTCGCCAAAGACAAATTCATCCCGAGGATGTTTACGATCCGGGGAGACCGGCTCGGATATTCCAACGGGATCCTTATTCTGGGACTTTTTTCGATCATTCTGATCGTTGTTTTTGAAGGCAAGACCGAACTGCTGATTCCGCTCTACGCGATCGGGGTATTCATTCCGTTTACCCTTTCCCAAACGGGAATGATGGTTAAATGGTTCCGTGAGAAACCGGCCGGGTGGGTTAAAAAATTTATAATCAACACGACCGGAGCCGTGATTAGCCTTCTGGTCAGCGTTATGTTCTTTATCACCAAGTTCTCCAACGTTTGGCCGGTGCTTATTTTCTTGCCGGTAATCATTTATTTTTTCCACCGGATTCATAAGCATTATATGGCTATCGCGGATCAACTGAGAATATCGACATGCGAACCGGCACTTGCGATTGAAGGAAATGTCATTATCGTTCCGGTCGCCGGGATTACGCATGTCGTGGAAAACTCGCTGAATTATGCCAAGTCGCTTTCTCCTCATCAGATCATCGCCGTTTATGTACCGTTCGAGAGAGAGGAAGAGGCTATTTTCGAAGAAAAGTGGAAAAAATGGCAGCCAGATGTACGGCTCGTGACTTTGTACTCTCCATATCGCAGCATCATACAGCCTTTGGTGAAGTTCGTGGATACGGTTCAGAAAAAGTCGATGGAATCGCATTACCAAGTTACGGTGATCATTCCGCAGTTTATCCCGAAGAAGGGCTGGCATAATATTCTGCACAATCAATCAAGCTTATTGATCAGGGCGCATCTGCTATACCGGAGAAACGTTATCGTAGCGACCGTGCCGTATCATTTGAAGGAATAGCTTTTCATTCCAACATTTGCTTATTCCCGGAATTCGCAAGATAATATACTTACGAAAAGTAATAATAATAACGAATGGGGAGCGAATATATGAACACGGAACCATTGTTTCAGCCGTTTCAGGCAGGGCCGCTTTCGCTTAAGAATAGAATCGTCATGGCGCCGATGACGCGGGGATTTTCACCGGACGGAGTTCCCGGAGCCGATGTTGCCGCTTATTACCGCCGCCGAGCGGAAGGCGGGGTAGGGCTGATTATTACAGAGGGGACGGCCATCAACCATCCTGCTGCGGTAAGCAGTCCGAGCATCCCCAAATTTCATGGAGAAGAAGCGTTAAAAGGCTGGGAGCATGTCGTGAAAGAGGTTCATGCGGCGGGAGGAAAAATCATTCCTCAGCTATGGCATGTGGGCATGGCTCGTACCATCGGGCAACTCCCTAACGCGGAAGCTCTTCCGATCGGCCCCTCAGGGCTTAATCTAAACGGCGATACAGTGACAGAGCCGATGACTCAGGAGGAAATTGACGGCATCATCGCTGCTTTTGCCGCCGCAGCGGCGGACGCGAAACGGGTCGGCTTTGACGGAATCGAACTGCATGGCGCGCATGGATATTTGATCGATCAGTTTTTTTGGGATAAAACGAATAAACGGACGGATCGTTACGGCGGCGATCTGGTCGCTCGCACAACCTTTGCGACGGAGGTCATCAAAGCTTGCCGGCAAGCGGTAGGGCCCGATTTCCCGATCGTGCTGCGCTTCTCGCAGTGGAAAGGAGGGAACTACACGGCCAAGCTTGTTTCTACTCCGGAGGATTTGGCCCGGTTTTTGGCTCCGCTCAGCGAAGCGGGTGTAGATATTTTCCACTGCTCCACGCGCCGGTTTTGGCTCCCCGAATTCGAAGGCTCAGAGCTGAATCTGGCTGGATGGACCAAGAAAATAACCGGCAAACCCAGCATCACCGTTGGTTCGGTTGGACTCAACAGCGAATTTGCGGGTGGGACAGATCCCGAAACAAATGAAGTAAACAATCTCGACCGTCTGATGGATAGACTGAACGAACAGGAATTCGACCTTGTCGCAGTAGGCAGGGCGCTTTTGGTGGATCCGGCATGGCCGTCCAAAGTCCTAAGCGGAAAAACCGGGGAGATTCTTCCGTATTCGGCCGATGCAACCAAAACCTTGTACTAATTTGCAAGCGCGAATACCCTCACAAAAATTCAGAAAAGCGGTTCTCTGCAGAGAGCCGCTTTTTCGCTTATAATTTAGAATAAATATTAAATTATGGTGAAGGGGGCACCCTAGATGAGCTGGGGGGAATTATTCAGCATTCCGAACGATTATAATGATGAAATAAAAGCGATCGACGAGCAGCTGCTTAAGCTGGTACACGAGCGAAAGCTGCTCGCAAACGGGAAAAGATTTTTTCCTGCAATGGAGCTGGTTGAGAACTGGGGAACAAAGTATCAAATGGGGCCGGGTCAAATCATTTGGTTATTGCGCGCATTGAATGGACGTTTCTACCCGACAGCGGTCAGAGAGCCAGGAGAGCTGCTGAGTGTTTTGCCGATTATGAAGAAGACCGTGTCGGATAACGTGGAATACCGGCTGACCCATGCCATGCAGCATGAAAAAGCAAGCATCGTGTTTTTAGAGATTAGCCATCTTTTCAAGTATGAGGGAAATATTCAACTACGTCCGCAGCTGATGCTCGAGGTATACGGCAGTGAAGAGTATATTGTAAATCAGAACGGTTCTCGCGGCGGAGGCGGACAAGCCCAGAGCAGTTATTTGGTGACTCCTCGTTTACCCGATGATCTCGGCGGGGTCCGGTTTGGTTTGCTTCCCTTTTCGCCTCCAATGGATGCGCCTCCGGATGAAATCATCCTGAACAAGGAAATAGACTTTAGTTAGAAAAGCGTGATTTACATACTGGACTATTGCTAAGCGGGGTTATACAATACCATTTGTTGACCTTATGAATGTGAATTACAACAAAGAGGTGAAGGAATGCGATTCAAACACGGTTTGCGCAAAATGGCAGTTTCCTGCGGAATAATGGCCTTGACGGCGATCATGCTTACAGGCTGCGGAGGAAAATCAAACTCGTCCGCGCTAGGCAGCGGGACGGCGGCATCCGAGCCGGAAGCAAGACAATATTATATTTTCGATACGGTTGTAAATATCAAGCTGTACGGAGATCCCAAAGCGACTGAACATCTGGATCATATCGACGCGATGCTGAAGACCCTGGACGAAGAACTAAGCCGGACGCTTGAAACCAGCCAATTGCACAAGGTTAATGAGGAAGCCGGCAAAACGGCGGTGGAAGTATCCGAGGATACGTTCGAAGTTGTGAAACGTTCGCTTGATTATGCCGTATCCTCCGGGGGGCTATTCGATCCTACGGTCGGAGGCTTAGTCGACTTGTGGAACATCGGAAACGAAGGGGCTCACGTTCCGGCCAAGCAAGATCTGGACCGTGAGAGAAGCCTGATCGGGTACAAGGATGTTGTTCTGGACGAAGCCAAACGTACGGTTTATCTGAAACGTCCCAGCATGATTCTGGATCTCGGCGGAATCGGCAAAGGCTACGCTGCCGACAAAGTGGCGGAATATTTGCGGGCCGAAGGGGTTAAGAGCGCGCTGGTCGACCTTGGCGGGAGCAGTATTATCGTCATCGGCGGCAAGCCGAACGGAGAAGACTGGAATGTCGGCCTTCAGGATCCCGACCAATCTCGGGGGATCACGGTGGGCAGCATTCGTCTGAATGACCAGGTCATCGATACCTCCGGAATTTATGAACGGTATTTCATTGAAAACGGCGTCATGTACCATCATATTTTGGATCCACGAACCGGCGCGCCGGCGCAAAACAATCTGAAGAGTGTAACCATCCTTTCCGATAATGCAACGGATGCGGATGCTTTGTCAACGTTTGTATATGTCATGGGTCTTGAAGACGGGATGAAATACGTAGAGTCGCTTAAGAACACGGAAGCCATGTTCATTACCAAAGACGACCAGATTTATTTGACGCCCGGACTCAAGGATACCTTCAAAATTACGTCCGACCAATTTAAGCTGGCAAATTAACCGGTAAGTGCAATCTTCCTCATCATTTGGAGGCGATTAATCATGAAGATCATGTTTTTGTCGGATGTGCACGGCTCACTGACTTGGCTAAACAGGGCACTCGACAAGTTTAGGAAAGAGCAAGCCGACCAGATTGTGATGCTCGGCGATTTCCTTTACCACGGCCCAAGGAATCCGCTGCCCGAAGGCTACGATCCCAAACATGTCGCGGAAACCTTAAACGGATATAAGCAGAATATTGTAGCGGTCCGCGGAAATTGCGATGCGGAGGTCGACCAGATGGTACTGGATTTCCCGATGATGGCCGATTATACGATCCTCTACCATCAGGGCCGCCGAATCTACGCGACTCACGGCCACGGCTTCAGTATGGAGCATTTGCCGCCGCTGGTGGAGAACGACGTGTTTATCCAGGGACATACCCATATTCCGGTTGCGGAACACAAAGAAGGGATATACCTGCTTAACCCGGGCTCCATTTCACTGCCGAAGGGGGATTTCCCGAATTCTTATGGATTGCTCGAAGGCAACGAGTTCGTCGTGAAGGACTTCGACGGGAATATCGTGAAGCGGATTGCGATAAAGTAATTTATAACTGAACGAAAACGCGAGTGACTGGGGCTTTCGCCTCGGACACTCGCGTTTTTTGCTTTAATCGACGCTTGGCATTTTTCAAGTATGGATTATTTTAGCTCGACACTCTATTATACACTATTTTTTTGCTTTTATTTGGATGTTCCTATAATTTCTATAAATTATACCAGAAAACAAAAAATACATAGATTTCCGATTGACGAATTTTGCCAATTAATAATATCCTTAATTTGCTAAATAAATATTATTGGAGGAAACGGAGGAGATTAATGGGACTTTTTGCGTTTTTTTAGCTTCATATTTTATAAGTTTCGAAGCTAGCAATCTTTGAAGTTATCAATTTACTGGCAAAGGAGAATGTGTAATGAGTGATAACAGATTACATTCTATGAAAGCTCTCGGAAAAATTTTTGGAATCGTATTTTTATGTATCGTAATATCCGCTTCCATTATGGGCTTTCCGGCATCCACGCCGCGCGTCAGCGCGGAGGAGTCCGAAATTTCGCTAAATGCCGATGCTGTCGGATACCCGGAATGGAATGCGGGTGATGTATACACGGCAGGACAGAGGGTGGTATATAACGGGATTATTTACGAAGCCAAGTGGTGGACGCAAGGCGACCAGCCCGATTTATCCGGAGAATGGGATGTCTGGAAAAAGATCGGTTCTGCAGATCCGGGCGACGGCGGCGGAGCGCCGGATACATCGGCGCCATCGGTACCTGTGGGACTTGCCTCCAGCGGCGTCACTTCTTCCAGCGTGACGTTGACTTGGGGCGCTTCGACGGACAACGTGGGTGTGGCAGGCTACAATGTATACCTTAACGGGAATTTGGCGTCTTCCGTTACGACCGTAAATGCGGTGATTGGCGGATTGACCGCCGGAACAACTTATTCCGTTACGGTAAAAGCGCGGGACGCGGCCGGCAACCTGTCGGCGGACAGCAGCCCGCTGGCTGTGACAACGACGTCGGAAAACACTACGCCGGTTCCTCCTCAAGCGCCTGGCAAAATCATCGCCTACATGGCCAGCTGGGTGACCTGGAATGCGGGGAGCGTAAAACCTGAACAGCTAACCCACATCAACTACGCTTTTTCCCTGATTTCAAATGGTAAAGCGACGCTGACAGGTCAGGACGGAAACAATATCAGAACATTAGTGGGCCTGAAGTCCAAAAACCCTGCCTTGAAGGTTCTGGTATCCGTCGGCGGATGGGGAGCGGACGGATTTTCCGATGCGGCGTTAACGGATGCTTCGCGTACGACGTTTGCGGATAGCGTCGTTCAATTGATCAAAACCTATCAATTGGACGGCGTGGACCTGGATTGGGAATACCCTACGAATAATTCCGCCGGTATTAAAGCACGCCCGGAAGATAAACAAAACTTCACTCTGCTGATCGCAAAAATTCGCGAGAAGCTGAATGCGCAAGGGCAAGTCGACGGCAAATCCTATTTGCTGACGATCGCGGCAGGTGCCAGCAGCGGGTATTTGAACGGCGTAGAAATCGGCAAGATCACCCCGCTTCTGGATTGGATCAACCTGATGACTTACGATTTTCATGGCGATTGGGATTCGACGACCGGCCATCATACCAATTTGTACAGCAGAGACATCAGCGTTGACGCTGCGGTCAAATTGTTCAAAAACGGCGGCGTACCCGCATCCAAGCTGGTCGTAGGGGGCGCCTTCTACGGACGGGGCTGGAACGGAGTAAGAAACAGCAACAACGGACTCGATCAGCCTGCCACCGGCGGTGGTTTCGAAGCCGACTACAATACGATTCTCAGCCAATATTTGAACAAGAACGGATTCAAACGGTACTGGGACAGCAGCGCGCAGGCTCCGTACTTGTTTAACGGCAGCACGTTCATCACCTATGACGATCCGGAATCGTTGAAGCTGAAAACGCAGTACGTCAAGAACGGCGCCCTTGGCGGCATCATGTTCTGGGAATACAGCAACGATAGCAGCGGCCAACTGCTGGGTGCGATTTATTCCGAAATGACGAACGGTACAAGCGGCGGAACCGTACCTCCGGATAACGGGACTACGCCTCCGCCAAGCGGTGATCCGGGAAATGCTCCGGCGGGAATCACCCCAAGCGGTTTTTTGAAAGCCAACGGTACCGTGGTTCGCGATAACTCGGGGACGGGCAATATCGTCAATCTCCGGGGAACTAACCTCGGCGGCTGGCTGCTTCAGGAAGACTGGATGTCTCCGTTAGGCGTGACGGACGAGTGGACTCTGCGCGAGACGCTTACGAACAGATTTGACGCCGCTACGGCCGAAAACCTGATCAAAACGTATCAGAACGCTTGGCTGACGACAAATGATCTCGATAACATCAAAAACATGGGCATGAACTTTGTACGCGTTCCGATTCTCTATCTGGAGCTGATGGACAAATACGGAAACTGGAAGCAGGATCCGTGGAAACAGCTGGATTGGCTGGTTAATGAAGCTTCCGCGCGGGGCATTTATGTGCTGCTGGATCTTCACGGCACCTTCGGAGCCCAAAACAAGTTCGATAACTCCGGCGAAGCCAACAATGATCCGCAATTGTGGAAGAATACCTTGTATCAGGATCGTACCGTCAAATTGTGGGAAGGCATTGCCGCCCACTTTAAAGGAAACCCGGCGGTTGCGGGATACGATTTGCTCAATGAGCCGGATGTTGTAGGCAAGACGCAATTGAACGCATATTACGACCGGCTGTATAAAGCTATCCGCGCCATTGACCCGGATCATACGATCTATATTGAAGCGGCTTGGGACTGGAACCAATTGAATGCTCCTTCGACATATGGATGGACCAACGTTGTATACGAAATGCATTATTACGCAATGGGCGGCAGCGATGCTTCGAACTGGAATGCGCAAAATAATCTGGTGAACGGAGCGCTCCAAGGATTGCGCGATCATCAGAAAAATTGGAACGTTCCGGTTTATGTCGGCGAGTTTTGCTTGTTTGACTTTACCGATCTCTGGGAGAAGTTTTTGGCGGGCATGAACGCGTCGAATATTTCTTGGACCAACTGGACGTATAAAGTCAGCTCGAACTACGGGAACTGGGGTTATTACAATAACAACCCGAATCCGGAGCCGAACATCCAGAATGACAGCGCGGCGACGATTGCTTCAAAATGGAGCAAGTTCAACACGGAAAATTCCAGAGCGAACACCACGCTGCAGAACCTGGTGAAGAAATATACGTCCGGAACTACGACTCCGCCGCCTTCCGCCAGCGGGTACTCCTATTTGATTTCACGGGCCAACTCGAAAATCGTTAGCGCGGAGAACTACGGCAATGATCCCCTCGTGGCCAACAGAGATACTGCCGAGGATTGGGAATTGTTCGAAGTCATCACGAATGCCGATCAAACGATCTCGCTCAAATCCAAAATCAACAATAGATACGTGGCCGCAGACCTGAATCAGGGGGCCAAGCTGATCGCGAGAAGTGACAGCATCCAGCAATGGGAGAAATTCAACAAGGTTGTACAGAGTGACGGAACGATCGCCCTTCAAGCTCTCGCCAACAATAAGTATGTGACGGTTGATTTGAACAACGGGGCCGGTCTCGTGGCTAACCGGGACGCCGTCGGCGGGGCGTGGGAAGCTTTTGAATTGATTAAGCTCCCATAACAAGCACATTACGGAAAAGCGGTTCTTATCCCAAGCGGATAGGACCGCTTTTTTTTGCTGATTTTTTTCCGATGGTTTGGGAAATAACATAAAAGCAGGATATTTTCGGAAGGGGTGATTTATTTGGCTGAGGAAGGGCGCATTCACGATTCGGTGGAGCGGAATATTGAAATGTTCAAGCAGATGTTTATCGGCGATACCACCATGAAAATACGCAAATTCCAGCATCCCAATGAGAAATCCATTTCAGGCTGCTTAATACATATTGAGGGCATGGTCAGCAACGATACGCTGAGCAACAACATTATCAAACCCATATTGGGTTATCAAATTTCCGAAGAAACGAAAGACATGCCGTTCATGCAGCTTCTTATGGATTGGGTTATCGACGCCAGCGAGCTCAGATTAACGGACAACATGGACGAAATTCTCAATGCGCTGCTCTACGGAAATACGTTATTGCTGCTTGAAGGGAATACCGAAGCTCTTATTGTTGGAACTCAGGGCTTTCAGACGAGGGTCGTTTCGGAACCCGGGACGGAAAAAGCGGTATTGGGTCCAAGAGAAGGCTTCACTGAATCCTTGATCGTCAATTTATCGCTGGTTCGGCGCCGCGTCAAAAGCACGGATTTGAAATTCAAATTCATGGAGCTTGGAGACACGACCAATACAACCGTATGTTTATGCTATGTAGAAAGCGCCGTTTCCCAAAAAATCCTGAAAGAGCTGATTCGGCGGATGGAGAATCTGCATATCGATTCTCTTCTGGACTCGGGGCAGCTTCAGGAAATGATCAGGGATGCCCCGATTTCTCCGTTCGAGACCGTCGGGAATACGGAACGGCCGGATACCTTGGCAGGCAAAATCCTGGAGGGGCGGATTGCGATTCTTGTGGACGGAAGCACTTTTGCGATCACGGTTCCCTTTCTGTTCGTGGAGTATTTCCAGGTCAGCGAGGATTATTACAGCAATTACATGTTTGCTTCTTTCAACCGATTGATGAGGTTTCTCGGAGAGTTTCTAGCCGTTAGCATTCCGGCCATTTATGTATCGCTCATTACTTATAATCAGGAAATGATTCCAACCGCTTTGCTGCTCAGCATTTCGGCCGCAAGGAAGGATGTTCCGCTTCCAACCGTTGCCGAGTGTTTCCTCATGTTGATCGTCTTTGAAATTTTAAGGGAAGCCGGCACCCGAATCCCGGCTTCCATCGGACAAGCCGTCAGTATTGTTGGCGCTTTGGTACTGGGGCAAGCGGCCGTTGATGCCAGGGTGGTCAGCGCTCCTATGGTCATCGTCGTAGGATTTACCGGAATTACGACCCTGCTCAACGTAAAAATGAAAGGCGCTTCGATTTCAACGCGTTTTATTTTGTTGCTATTGGCTTCATTTATGGGACTCTACGGGTATATGTTCGGCATGATTGCCCTGGTGGTTCATTTAATGAATCTGGAAAGCTTCGGCGTTTCCTATATGCTTACCGTAGGTTCCTTCAAGGATACGGACGTCAGAGATACGATATTTCGCGCTCCATGGTGGCAGCCGAAGCTTCACGCTCCCGTCTCCGAGACGAAACGGCGGATTAGGAAAGTTCTTAGATGAATGTTGGGGGCGAGAGGCATGAACCTAAGAAAAGTTTCAATCATGCTCCTATTGATAGGCCCTGTTTCCGCGCTGCTGACCGGCTGTTGGAATTATCGGGAAGTCGATAAATTGTCGACAGTAGCCGGAATTGCCATCGACAAAGGTGAAGATGACAAGATTCTTCTTACCGTTGAGATCGTTGATGGTGCTCCAGGAGAAAAAGAATCGGAAAAAGGTGCGCAGCTGATCACCCTTACCGGAAATACCATGTTTGAAATCGTGCGCAGGATGATTTCCGAGACCGGAACAAGATTGTATTGGGCTCACGCCAAATGCATCATTATGAGCGAGGAGGTTGCCCGAAGCGGAGCGGCCAAAGTAATCGACTGGTATATCAGGGATTCGGAGACCCGCTCCGATATTCACCTTTTGGTGTCCGGCGAGAAAACGGCCAAAGAAATTCTCGAAACGGGTAAGGGATTGAATGAGCCGCTTTCTTTTAAAATCGATGAGATCGAAAAGAACGAGAGAAGCGTATCGACCTCTCCGGTAATGGAGACATGGGATTTCGCCGACACCATCAACACTCCCGGCATAAGCAGCATCCTGCCTCTGGTTTATATACTGGATCAAGACAACAAACAATCAGCTACTTTAAGCGGTTTGGCCGTTTTCGACATGGACACCATGCTTGGGACAATGGATTATAACAAAACGAAATACGTATTGTTCCTGAGAGATGAGATTAAGGGAGGAATCCTTCCTTTAGGCGGCTATAATAGCCCACCGGGGGTTTCGCTTGAAATTTTCAAGAACAAAACGGAGATAAAGCCGATCATGGTGGATGGAGAAGTGCAAGTGAAAGTCAAGACGCATACGGTTACTGCCATAGATGAAGTACAGGAAAACTTTGATTTTATTTCGAAAAAAGGCCGTTCGAGAATTGAGGATATCGCCGAAGACATGATTGAGCATGAGATGCTCTCCGTGATTGAGATCGCACAGAGTGAATTTAAACAGGATATCTTTGGATTTGGGCAGGAGATTCACAGAAAATTTCCGAAGCAGTGGAAAAAATTGGAGCCGAAATGGGACGATAACTTTTCTAAATTGAAAGTTTCGGTTCAATCCGAGGTGGAGATCAGAAATACGGCTGAATCCATTAAACCTATCAGACCGGAGGAAGAGGATTAATGATCGTTTATACGATAATGGCATATGCCTTAATTATATTGCTTGATCAAGTTCAGGTGTATAAGAACGGCGCCAAAAAGGATTTCTACGTCAACTGCGCGATGTGCCTGTTCTCATTTACAATAGCCATATTGCTGGCCACCGGTGTTAAGCTTCCCAGTCCGTCGCAGCCGATCGAGAAGTTGGTTGCGATGATTTTCGGGTAATTTTTCCGGGAGGAGGACCCCTATGCAAAAGGAAATCATTTCTCACGGAGAAGCCCGAAATCTCTTCATATTGTTCATTATGGGGAGCACGATGATCCTGGGAACGGCAGGACAAGCCAAAATTGATTCATGGGTTGCAATCATCCTGGCCATCGGCTTGGCAATACCGGTAATGCTGATTGCCGTGCGGCTGATGGCTCTTTTTCCCGGCCAAAACCTATTTGAGATCTTTCAGAATGTGATGGGGAAGTTCATCGGCAAAATATTCATAGTGCTGTATGTTTGGTATGCCATGCATCTTGGAGCCCTGGTTCTCAGAAATTACGGGGAATTTATGGTTACGGAAGCGATGCCCGAAACGCCGATGCTCATTTCTATGCTGTTTGTGGGCGTGCTTTGCATCGCTGTGGTCCTGGCCGGCATCGAAACGATGGGAAGAAGCGCGCGACTTCTATTGAATACTTGCCTTATCATCATTCTGTTTGTTTTTGTTTTGACCGTCGGCATACTCAAAGTCAAGAATATGTTTCCAATTCTTGACGAAGGATGGGGGCCAATATGGGAGGGAACCTTCTCCGCGTTTTCGTTTCCGTTTGCGGAGACGATTTTGTTTATGGCCATTTTCACGTCCCTCAAAGGAAAAAAGACGTCATTCGATATTTTTATATATGGCCTTCTGATTGGGGGAGGACTGGTGCTGTTCATCTCTTTCCGGAATATTTTCGTGCTGGGTCCTTATACGCTGGCCAACGTGTATTTTCCCTCCTATGCGGCTGTGGGGAGAATCAGCATTGGAGAGTTTATTCAAAGAATAGAAGGAACGGTGGCCATCGTGTTCGTCATTGCCATATTCATCAAAGTGGGTGTTTGTCTGATGGCCGCAAGCAAAGGAATTTGCACTTTGTTTGGTCTGAAAAGCTACCGAAGCGTTGTCGTGCAGACCGGCCTGCTGATCATCTACTTGGCTGATATTTTATACGACAATATTATGGAAATGGAGACTTTTGCCATGGACGTATATAAATATTACGCCTTTCCGTTTCAAGTGGTTTTTCCCGTTATTCTGCTGATATTTGCCGAAATCAAAACGCGCCGCTCCAGGAAGTCCAAATCCCGGTAAAAGGCCATCTTGGTTTACAAGGCACGTCAGTTTGACATATCATGGGGCTATAAACATAGACGGGAAGGAAAGTGGAGATGGAGAAAACTCATGCGGGGCTAAAAAAACCGGAAGCGATGATTTTCGATATGGACGGAACCTTGTTCAAAACGGAAACGCTGCTGCTGCCGGCTTTTCACAGGCTGTTTGACCGGCTTAGGGAGGAGAAGCTTTATAGCGGGGAAACTCCGCCGGAAGAGCTGGTGCTGAGCAGTTTGGGAATGCTGCTGGAGGATATTTGGAAACGGGTCATCCCGGGTTCGGACGAGAGCGTACGCGAGCGGGCCAATGAACTGCTGCTCGAACTGGAATTATCCGGTCTCAAGGAATATTTCACGGAGCTTTACCCCGAAGTTCGGGAGACATTGGAACAGCTTCACCGGAGGGGCGTAAGATTATTTGTGGCCAGCAACGGATTGGAGCACTATGTTAAAGGAGTCGCCGAAGCCCATCATATTCTGCCGCTTTTTGAAGGGGTCTATAGCGCCGGGGAGTTTTTGACCGCCACCAAAACGGATCTGGTCAAGTTGCTGCTGGACAATCACGGAATCCGCAGCGCATGGATGGTTGGTGACCGTTCTTCCGATGTGGAGGCGGGGAAAAACAACGGCCAGACTGTGATCGGCTGCGCTTACGCGGGTTTCGGCCAAGGGAACGAGCTTGCGGGATCCGATGTTTTGATCGCTTCTTTCCACGCATTGATCGATTTGTATGACAAGGCCTCAGAAAACTGATCTTATCCCTCAAAAAGGGAAGCCGCTCCTCTAAGAAGGAGCGGCTTTATTTTTATGCATCCATACGGCGTATTCCAACGGTTTGGTAATCGCATTTCGGTAAGCTTCCTGATCGCCGGATTGACGAAAAACTTCACGCGCCGGTTTAGGGTTTACTTCCAGAACATAAATCTGGCCGCTTTTGTTAATGGCCAGGTCCAGGGCAAGCTCGCATAGCGATCCAATCGACGCTTCCAAATCGGCGGCGATGTCCACCCCCAGTTTTTCGGCCGTTCTGCGTACCTCCAGCCGCTTCTCGTCGCTTCCGATCCACTGCCGGAGCATTGTGCTCATCGCGACTGCGCGGCCGCCTCCGTGCAGATTGGAGGTGACGCTGCGAACGGCTCCGACGCGCCCCGCGCAACCGGTCACTTCCCATTCGCCGCGACCGTTTTTCTGAACTAGCATTCGGTAGTCATGAACCCGACCATCGGGAAGCTTGATTTGGATGCCTTGCTGGGCAATAAAACGGCCCTTTCCCTTCCAGCCGAGAAGGAAAGCGCCAAGCTGGGCTTTGTGTAGCTTTTTGGCCGGAATGATGGTCCGGTTTTGGCGTCTGCCCTGAATCAGGTAGGTATCGCCGCTTTGGCGCTCGACCCGCAGAATGCCTCTGCCTCCGGTTCCGTTGATCGGCTTGATATACACCGTGTCGTGATTTTTAAGGAGGCCAAGTACGTCTTTGGTATTCTGAAACAGGACCGTTTCGGGCAAATGCGGACGAAAGCGTGCCTTGCGGGACAAAATTTGATGAATCATCCATTTGTTGCGCAGCGGACGGTTGAGGAACGTGAGATTCCCATAGCGGACGCGGAATCGCTTCAACTGCTCAAACCGCTTACTGTGTTGAATCCGGCAGCGGTCGAAGATCATGTTCGGAAAGCTGCGCCATTTTCGCGACCATTTTCCGGTTTTCGGATCGTAGGTGAGCGCGTGAATCAATTTTTTGCTGTCCGCCACGTCCATCGGAGTGAAGACAAAAACATCTAGCCCCAGCCTTTGCCCCTCCGCAATCATCTTCTGATAAATATGCCGTTCCTCAAGCTGCTTTTTATCGTTCAGGTATAAGGTCAAAATCCCCAGAACAGGATCTGGCAATGAGAGTCACCTTCCTTGCATGAAGTTGGCTGGAGAGAACGGTTCCGCTTTGGAAGAGGGGGCGTCCTCCAGCAAAAGGAAAGGGCGCCCTCCCCGAACCTTGATCAACCGTTTGGCGCTAAGGCCCGCCCGGAAACACATCTGAAGACTGGCAACCTGATCCAAGGAGACCCGGCAGGATAATCGCCCGAGCATAGCCAGCTGTCTCGCGAGCAGCTTAGTGCCGAGCCCAAGTCCGCGGTATAGCGGGTGAACGACGACGAGGCAAAGGCCGTTTCCGTAGTCGGTTATGCAGGAAACCCCGGCCGTTCTGGGTCCGTCTTCCGCTTGAATGGTGGCGGCCAGAAGGGAAGCGCCAGGCTGTTCCAGGCTCGCAAGCGTCAGCTTGAGCAGGTCTCGACGGGCGACGGGCGGAATCCGCTTGGCACCGTATTTGCCGATAAAAGCCAGGATTTCTCCGTGCTGCCGTACCCATTCCGATTCGCTGCCGGGATGGACGGCTTTGATTTCCATAGTCAATCGCCTCCTGATTACCTATCTTTTGGGCTGCTGGGACAAGAATTGACTGAATTGAAAAATACGCTCCAGCGACTTTTTGCGGATGTGCGGCTCGTCAAATTTCATGGGCTTCGCGTTCGCTTCGAAGAACCAAATCCGTCCTTCCGTGTCAATCCCAAGATCCATCGACATCTCGCCAAGCGTGTGTCCGGCTTCCTTCTCGATCTGCTTTGCGATCAGAATGGAGTTGGATTTGACCTTCTCCAGCAGAAACGAGGTCATGCTGGACCCGAACACTACGGTGAGCAGCTTCTCGGGATCCTCAATGCTTCCCCCTTGAGGTACATGGGTCGTGATCCGTTTTAGGCCCGCGAGCCGGGCGCCCACTCCAGTGACCGTCCAGGAGCCCTTACCGGTTTTTTGCACCAGCACCCGCATGTCAAAATGCCGATCCTGATACGAAGCCAGCTCGATGGCTTCCTGGATGATATATGGCGTATTGGTCATTTCCGACTTGATTCGTTTCCATAACACGGCAAGGCTGCCGGTTCTGAAATTGACGTTCTTGCTTCTCTCTCCTTGAATGGTCAACCGGAGCGGCTTCAGTTCCGTTGGATCGTATTGCAGCAGCATGATCCCTTTCCCGGCTTTGCCGCTTTCCGGTTTTAAATACAACAGACCATACTTTTTCAGCATGTCGGATAACGTCTTGGGAGAACGCAGTCTTTTCGTGTCGGGCACGAGCGAGCGGGTCGAACGGCTTTTTTTCAGCCAGTCGAACAGCCTCCATTTGTTAAAGAAAAAAGGATTGAAAAAGTGAATGGAGTCATGCCGGATACATTCGGCGATTTTGCGGCGGACGGCAGGCTTCCGCTCATCTTCGCGAAGCGGAATCCGGTTATATATCACATTGGGAAGCGGAACCCATTGCTTCTTCCATGTTTTGTCCTCGGAGTGAAACACGTACCCCTGGACCTTTCGGGATGTCAGCTTCAGGTCTTTGGTGGTAATGACATAAACCGGATAGTCCAGATCGTGTCCGGTTTTCAGAATATCCCTGAAGTTGGCGCGATTTCCGCGAAAGAGTTTCCATTCGTCAGCGACGGTCAGCACGGCGATCACGGGTTTATCTTCGGCCATAACTATAGGGAGACTGTTCATGACCCCTCCCTCCTACGGAATTTGCTTAAGAACAGGCAGTGCTCCAAAATATGCTCCACCGACGCCTTTCCCTCCGCGCGAAGCGAGGGGTGCTTAAAAATGGAACGACCCGGTTTGGCGTTCGCTTCGAACATCCAGATCCGCTCATCCTTGTCGATCCCTATATCAAAGCCGATTTCGCCGATCAGATGCTGCTGGTGGAATTCGATGGCCTCGGCCAGCGTAATCGCTACGACTTTAGCCTGTCGCAGCACCTCATCGGATCTGGCACCGAAAGCTCGGCCAAGCGCCTGTTCCGGCGTCAGCAGCGATCCGCCATTTTTCAAGTGGGTGGTGACGCTGCCTCTTCCCGCCTTTTTGGCGCCGACGCCAACCACAACCCACTGGTTTTTCCCGTTCTTATGCATATGAAACCGGAAATCAATCGGGCAGCCGTCGATTTCGATCAGCCGAATGCCCTGCTGGGCCACATAATTGCGCAGCGAGTTGCCATGGCGTGCCTGAAGCGTTCGCATGAGGCTGTTGAAGGAAGCGAATCGAATCAAGGAATTTTTGCCGTTTTTCCGGTACCGGGCGTAATATCCGCTTTTGGGAATATAGGATAACCGGTAGATTCCATTGCCGAGGCTGCCGCCGTTTGGTTTGTAGTAAACCAGTGAATGCCGATCAAGCATTTCCTTGATTTGCTCCGGAGCGGGGCTCATGATCGACTCGGGCACATAGCGGCTCACTCCGATCTCTTTTTCAAGCAGGCGGTAGATATCGGACTTGTTGAAGAAGCTCCAGTTGAAAAACGGAATCTTCCGGCGCATAAATCTTTCTCTCAATTGATTCATCGCGGGACTCGTTTCCGCCCGGCGGCTCGGCAGCCGATTGTAGACCACGTCGGGCATCGGCACGCGTCTGCGCACAAAATGTCCGGCGTCATTCAGAAAATATCCGTTGATCGTTTCGTCATCCCACTGGACATCCCTTGGCGTAAACGCAAAAATATAGGATTGCTTGCTGCCTTGCCTGAGAAGCTGTCTGATAAACCCGGTCCGCGACCCGAACGGATTTTGGGTGGAGGATATCGGACCGTCCGAAAGTACGCCGATAAGGGGGCCGATCTGTACCTCGCCTTCCTGGGGACTGCGAAGAAGAATTCCGCCGGGCTGTGGAATCTTGATGCCTCTGCGGACGCCGTTTGCCAAATACAGATGTTTCCCCGCTTTGCGGATGCGTTTGACCGTAGCGGGAATCCGTTCGCCGCCCAGCCGGAGATTCACCGACTTTTTCCCCGACAGCTTCAGGTTTTTCATCAAAGCCTCGGATACATAGACCACTCTCTGGGGTTCTTGCGTGAAATGGACGTTGCAAAAAGTCAAACTCATGGGTTTTTCCTCCTAAAAGTTTTCACGGTCTGCTCAGCAGCAAATAGCGGGCGTAAACAATCGGATTTTCGATTGATTTCAGCGCGCTTTTACGGTCTCCGATCCGGAAGAACGAAGAGCGGCCCGGCTTGGAGTTTACCTCTAAAATCCACACGTATCCCTGACTGTCGACGCCAAAATCGATACCAAGCTCAGCCAGGCGGCCGAACCTTGTCTCCAGATATTCCGGGATTCGCAAGGAAAGCTCGCGTATTCGCGAAGCGGCCGCTCTTCCGGCCTGTTCACCCAGCACCGCCGTCAGATAAGGCAGCGCCTGATGAGCGGTTCCTCCGCCGTGGAGATTGGAGGTCAGCGAATGCTTCTGTCCGACCCGGACCGCCATTCCCGTTAAACTCCACTTTCCCTTTTCGTTTTTTTGCATGAGGGCCCTAACGTCAAACGGATCGCCTTGAGCGCTGCTTAGCTTCAAATAGGGCTGTATCAAAAAAGGACGATTCCCCGCAAACCGGTGAATCCAGCTAAGCCCCGCTTCCGGAGAAGAGAAGCGGTGAAGGAACATTTCGTTGCTTCCGCCTCGTCCCTTGATCAGAAGTTCACCGTTTTCGCTTGGCCACAGGACATATAGCGTCCTTTTTCCGTGCGTGCCGAATTGCGGTTTAAGAAAAGCCTCGCCTCCGTGAGTCTGAAGCCATGCCGTAAGCTGCGAGGAGTCTTTATACTGTACGGTCTCAGGCAAATACGGACGGAAGTCGGAGGACTTGCGGAGCGCTTGATATACCGGCCATTTTCCCGCCAGGCCTCGGGCTAAATAGATAAAATGATGCTCTTTGGCCAACTGATCAAGCAGGCGCTGTTTGCGCAATATCTGCTTCCGGTCATGGGTGAAGCAGCGGTCGTAAATGACGTCCGGCCTTGGGAATTCTTTGCGCACCCAGTTTCCGCAGTGGGTGGTATACCCCGTAACTCCGGAACCCCCGTTACCGATCCAGGCCAGGCAAAAGACGTAAACGGTGATCCCCTGCCGCTCCCCCATCTCGCAAAGCTTGCGGCAGAAGGAGGTCTCCCCGAACGGAAGGGGCCCCTCATGTTCGCTCTCCAGGATGCCAACGGCGCCTCGGGGCAGTGCTTTCATCTTTGAGGTCCCTCCTTAAAAGCCGGACAAATAACGTACGTATTCGATGACTTTCTTGACGGAAGGACGAATCTTTCCTTCGTTTATCGGGGTGTTGTCGTTTTTGGACGGTTTGGAGTTGACCTCAAGCAGCCATACCCTGCCGCTTGTATCCACCGCGAGGTCGATGCCAAACTCTCCGAAGTGAGCCGAAAGCTCGGAGTCAACACCCTGCGCGATATCGATCGCGGCTCTTCTGAGCCGCACGCCGATTTTGGATTTGATGCCTGCGGGCAGTGCGCTGCGTGCGACCGCATCTTTGACGCTGCTAAGCGAACCGCCGCGGGCCAAATTGGACACGAAATGATGACTGCCCGCGATACGTGCGACAATGGAGGTCACCGTCCATTTTCCCAATCGGTTTTTCTGAACGAGCGCGCGAAAGTCGACCGGTCTGCCGTTTATTTCGATCAGGCTCAGTCCCTGTTGGATTTGATACCTTGTCGTTTTCATTTTGCCCGACAAGGCGGAGAACAGTTTGGTGAGGTTTGGATAAGACTGCCGTCCCGTCCCGCCGACCTGAGCGGTCAAGATCTGGTAAGCTCCGCCTTCCAGCCGCGATACCCGGATGATGCCTTTGCCCAAGCTGCCCTTGATCGGCTTCAGGAAAACGATCGGATGCTTGGCGCACATGGCCTTCAGCATGGCGAAATTTCGGAACAGGTGGGATTCCGGCAAATAATGCTTCAGAGAGTCCGTATGTCCAAGGGCCTCGAACACTTCGGTTTTATCAAGAAACTTTTCATTGAAAAAATGGCTTCCGTACCGCGATTTTACTTCTTTTAGAAAATGCTGTACGCTAGGTTTGTTCTCAAGCTTGCGCGACGTAAGCCGATTGTAGAATACATCCGCGGCCGGCACCTGGGTCTGTTTCCATCCGTTGCCGTAAACCCAGCCTGTGACATTTCCGGAATCCGTTCCGATGTGATTGGGCGTAAAAAAATAAACATATACTCCTTGACGCTGACAGGCGTTGACGAGTTCTCTGCAGAACAGGCTGATCGGGCCAAAGGGCCGTTCCGGATTTTCCGGGAAATCCCGGCTGATCAGTACTCCGACAAGAGGACCGAACTGAAGCGATGTAGAATGGGGGCGGTAAATGAGCCGCAGGACCGCCCGTGGCTGAATCCCCATTTGCTTTGCCAGTTCAGGACTGATTCGGATCCCTTCGAATCTGGATAACGGGACAACCTTGATGCGTTGCCGGAACGAGCCGAATACGAGTTGGAGCGGGTGTTGCGTTGGAATTTTCCACTGTTTGATCAATGTTTCCCCGAGCACGACGATGTCATTTTCCAGTAAGCCGGGTGTCATGATCTGTACCGTTATTTTTTTGGAGGGCATGAAGCGGATCTCCTTCCAAGCTAAGCTTGAGTCTTGGATGCAAGAAGTGGTCATCAGCGTATATGCATGTAATGCATCATATGAGGACATAGAATCCTTGGTGATTAACCCAAGGGAGCATCTCGCAAGAAGCGCCGGGATATTTGCCCATGAGAAAGAGGCATCAGGTTGTCCGATTGATTTTATGCAATGGTCGGCGAGGCTGTGGCTGCCTTCGTCGGCGGAGCCACGAACCGTTGGGCGATAAAAATGCGGCTCCACCCTAGACAAGCGATGCGTGCCTGCAAATTTCACGACTCGTTCACACCGAGCCCATCTTGGAGCGGAACGATGCTGAAGAAGATTATATTTGGGAGGTAAATCAATGAACGTTTACGACAAAGCGCATGAATTGGCTCAGGCGTTGAAGGACAGTACGGAGGTGGCGGAAATTTCCGCAGCCATGAGGCTGATCGATGCCGACCCGGAAAGCAAGCGGATGCTGGAAGACTTCCGCAGCCGTCAAAACGAAATGCAGCGGGCCATGATGGCAGGCAGCATGCCGGATCAGGAAGAGATGGAAAAAATGGAGAAATTGTTTGAAGTGCTGAGTCTCAATTTGAATATCCGCCGGCTTTTTGAAGCCGAACGACGGTTAAGCGTCATTATTCAGGACGTCAATAAAATCATAACGGACAGCCTGCAGCATTTGTACGGCGCGGAACTCTAAAAATCTATATAAGTTAAATAAAATGAAAGTGGTCTGGCAATTCATATAATCAAAGAAATCCGGGAACAACAGCGATCGGAAGAACAGTTCACACGGCTGCCTTTACACGCCCAATATTAATTTATACTTATAGAGATTCCCTCTCATATTCTTCCGAATACCTTCATAGAATAGAAATATAGATTCTAGAAATGAAGGAGCCATGGAAGATGAAAACGGCTAAGAAGACGAACAAATGGAAAAATGTCCTTTTTTTGATTTTGGCTTTGGCCATGCTGGTATACGCGCTGCCGATGATTTCTTTTGCTCCGGGAGCGGGATGGGTATCGTCATTCGGCATTGTGTGGGCAGGTTTTGCTTTTCTGGTCATCGGCGCACATTTGCATTTTATTTTGGGAGTGGGCGAAGAGAAGCAGCGGGCTCTGGACGCCGTCCGGCGGGCCAAACTGCAAGAGTGGCAGCTCAAATGGCAGGAGGAAGGCAAACGGGGGCAGGGCTTGTAAAGACGAAGACGATACGATAACAAAAGAAGCAGCCTGAACGGAGGGAACGCCGTAGGCTGCTTTTTTGTTTTAGATTATAGGATTTATAAACGTCGATAGACGTTTTTCTTATATTCTGCCGATTTTCACCTGATAACGTTCTGGCCCCTGCTCGAGATACTCCCAGTCGAATTGACCCGGGTATAGGGCTTCGAACTGGTAGCGCAGCGGTACCGGATCGTGATCGTTGATCAGCAGCATGGCCTCTCCCGGATTCAAGCCAAGGTAAGCGTTAAAAATCACGTCATGTTTCACCTGCGGCGGATATTCGGTCGCAACGACGGTTGTGGTAATCATCGACATCATGATTCCTCCTGTAAGTTCAAATTTGAAGTAATGACCCCATTATACCTTCCACGCGACGAACGTTTGTGATGCCGGTCACAAAATCGCCGGGGCTAATGCGAGGGGCGGAAAGAGACTTTTTTTTACTTTTAAAACGTGTATAATGGATACAGAATAGTACAGATTGGGGATGGGGGGTATAACAGTTGTTTGATTCGGAAGAAAGTATAACGAAACACGAACAGCTGCTGCAGCACATCGAGGGATTAAAAATCGGAACGAAAATCTCGGTTCGCAAGCTCGCGAAAAGCTTGGGCGTCAGCGAAGGGACGGCCTATCGGGCGGTAAAAGAAGCGGAGAATCTGGGAATTGTCATCACGAAGGAACGGATCGGTACGGTTCGCGTGGAGAAGAAGCCGCGGAACATTTCCGATCAACTGTCGTTCGGGGATGTCGTTGAAATCGTGGAAGGACATGTGCTTGGCGGCAGCGAAGGTCTGGACAAAACGCTGCACAAGTACGTCATCGGCGCAATGAAAATCGACGCCATGGCCCGCTATATCGATGCGGGCAGCCTGCTTCTCATCGGCAACCGTGAAGACGCCCATTCCCTTGCTCTGGAGCAGGGGGCCGGCGTACTGGTAACCGGGGGATTCGGGACGAGCCGCGAAGTCAAAGCGCTGGCGGATCGTTTGGAATTGCCGGTCATTTCGTCGCGTCATGACACGTTTACGGTGGCTTCCATGATTAACCGCGCGATCTTCGACCGTCTGATCAAGAAGAAAATCATGCTGGTCGAGGACATTGTGGCACGCAAGCCGCGGGTTAACATGCTGAAAGTGACAAGCAATATTTCGGACTTTGACCAGTTGACTCTGGAAACGGGCCTCCAGCATTTTCCCGTCGTGGATGAATGGAACCGGGTTATCGGGATTGTCAGCCGCAAAGACGTGGAAGATTTGAACGGGGACCAGAGCATCGAGAAGTGCCTCACCCGCCATCCCATCACCGTAGGACTGCAAACCTCGCTGGCATCCGCCGCGCAAATCATGGTCTGGGAAGGGATCGATTTTCTTCCCGTGGTAGACCGCAACCGGAAGCTTGTGTCTTCGGTTACGCGCAGGGAAGTGCTGCAGGCGATGCGGGACGCGCGCAATCAGCCGCAGCTTGGGGAAACCTTCGAGCATTTGATGTGGAACGGCTTTGCGGAAGAACGCGATTCGGAAGGGCGGCTGTTTTTCCATGGCATGATCACGCCGCAGATGTCGACCGATTTGGGGACGATTTCGCAAGGCGTATTGACTTCACTCATGACCCAAGCCGGACTTCGCGCGGCAAAGGATGCCAATGGCGGTGATTTCGTGGTCGATAATATCACCACGTATTTCGTGCGTCCGGTGGAAATCGAGAATCCGATCGTAGTCAGCCCGGTCGTTCTCGAAATGAGCCGCAGAGCTTGCAAGCTGGAAATCGCCTTGACCTATCAGGATAGTCTGATTTCCAAAGCCGTCATGACGCTGCAATCGATCGACCATCCGTAATTTTTCGCGGAGAAGGGATTATCGGCGGGAAAAGTAGCCGTGATTGCGAATGCCCGCGAAAATGTTGAACGCCCCAAGGACCATAAAAATCGCGCCGACAACGACACGCACCGTGGAGCCGCTGAACATGAACATTTGAATCAGCGCCAAAATGATCAGCATGCCCCCCATGCTGATATTGTTTTTTGCCGCCGATAGGCCGCGAGCCTTCGGATCCAGCGAACGTCTGGATTTGACGCTGAAGAAAACCGCGCTCAGACAGCAAGCGATCAATCCGGCGTACAATACGTACAGAATTCCCTCGATCATAGAATATGGCAGCTCCTTTTTGCATAAACGGGACTTTATAGTTTCATCGTCAAAAGATGATTTTTTAACTACCAATATTTTAAATGAATCCATTGTACCATGAATTGCTAGACTCGCACATAGGGGCGCATGTCCACCCAAACCTGCAGCACGCCGTCGCTGACCAGCATCGTTTTGATCTGGATCGCATATTCTTTGTCGCGCACGGGATAGATTTTCCGGTTCAGCAGCGTGCGCGCCATTTTCGCGTCCGAATCGATTTCAAAGACGCTTCTGCCCCGAAGCACCTCCAATTCTTTATGAAGCTGCTCGACAACCTCTTTGACGGCAAGCGAATCCAGCGGCGGGTCACGTTCTTCCACCCTGATTTTAATCTCTTTGATCACCGATCCGCGATTGTTGTATTTTTTCAGCGTCCGGTTGTCTTCTTCCGCCTGATGCAGCTGGATTTGCAAATCCTTGTTTTCGATCCAAAGCGTGTTATAGCTGGTCTGATAGACGACATTGTAGACGATGCTGCCCGCAACCATACCCAGGATGAAAACAGCCGCAAGCTGCATAAACCGGCGGAAACCTTGGAGGTCCGGCTTCTTTTTTTCGTTCATCCCCGGCTTCCCCCGCACATCCATCTCACCAGCTCC
Source organism: Paenibacillus terrisolis (assembly GCF_056171975.1). Lineage (NCBI taxonomy): Bacteria > Bacillati > Bacillota > Bacilli > Caryophanales > Paenibacillaceae > Paenibacillus > Paenibacillus terrisolis. Next base: position 34,234 of record NZ_JBKFGG010000036.1, read on the forward strand.
GATCCCATATGGGCACCGATGAAGGCGAACATCAAATACAGGATTTGCTTAATGGCTGGGGACAGGTTCCCGTCGAAAAAATTGCTTTCGATCACCCGCATCGGATCGATCGTCCCTCCTACCGCGGCGGCAAGCGCCCAGATTTTGATTCGGTCGGCGATATCGAGCATCGTTTGGGTTGGAGGCTGCAGCGAAACAATGGCTCCGATGCCCCCTACCATCGCTCCTCCGACGACGATCCCGAAGGCAATAAAAAAATCCATCACCGCTTTGGTTAAAAACGAGCTCATCCTTTCAGCTCCCTCTCCGAGGATTGTCCTGCACTCTACTACCATTGTATGGGCGTATTCGGGGCTTGTATGATAAAATTATTAATAAACGACCACGAAAAAAGGAGGGACGCGTATGGACAGCTTCGTTCATTTGCATGTACACAGTGAATATAGTCTTCTGGACGGCGCCGCCAGGCTGGAGGAATTGGTTGCCAAGGCCTCCGCTTCCGGCATGAAAGCGCTGGCGCTGACGGAACACGGGGTCATGTACGGCGCGGTCCCTTTTTATAAATTGTGCAAGGCGCACGGGATCAAGCCGATTATAGGCTGCGAGATGTATTTTACTTCAGGCTCGCGCAAGGAGCGGGGAAGCCGGCAGGACCAGCCGATCTACCATTTGATTTTGCTTGCCAAGAATGAAACGGGCTACCGCAACCTGATGAAGCTGTGCTCAATCGGGCATTTGGAGGGCTTTCATTATAAGCCTCGGATCGACTGGGACGCGCTGGAGCGCCACCGGGAGGGGCTTATCTGCCTAAGCGCCTGTCTGGGCGGCGAGATTCCCCAGAATCTGCTGCACGGCCGGACGGCGGAAGCGGAGCGGGCCGCGCTGCGGTACAAGCAGGTTTTCGGCGACGACTTTTATCTGGAACTGCAGGATCACGGCATGCCGGAGCAAAAGAAAGTGAATCCGCTGCTGATGGAACTGGCGGCGAAGACCGGAATCGGCCTCGTGGCGACAAACGATGTCCATTACCTTAACCGGGAGGACGCCGAAACCCAGGATGTGCTGATCTGCATCGGCACCGGCAAAACCGTCGAGGATGAAGACCGTCTCAAAATGAATACCGACCAGTTGTATTTAAAGACCGGCGCGGAAATGGCCGCGTTGTTTCCCCATGTTCCCGAAGCGCTGGCGAACACCGTGAAAATTGCGGAAGCGTGCGAGCTTGAACTGGAGTTTGGCCGGCATATTTTACCCGCTTACCGTCCGATTCCCGAAGGCTTGACCGCCGGAGGCTATTTGGCCGAATTGTGCCGAAAAGGGCTTGAAGAACGATATGGGGGGCTGGAAGTCTGGCAGGACACGGAGTGGCGCGAAAAGCTGGAGGAGCGGCTCAGATATGAGCTTGAAGTCATCGCCAGCATGGGCTTCTCCGATTATTTCCTCATCGTCTGGGATTTCATCGCCTTCGCCCATCGCCACGGCATTGCCACCGGCCCGGGGCGGGGTTCCTCGGCGGGCAGCATCGTGGCTTACGTGCTTCATATCACCAATGTGGATCCAATGAAGTACAATCTGCTCTTTGAACGCTTTTTGAATCCGGAACGGATTACGATGCCGGATATTGATATCGACTTCAGCGACGAGCGGCGGGATGAGGTTATCGCATACGTTGTTGATAAATACGGACCGGAGCACGTGGCGCAGATCATTACGTTCGGGACGATGGCGGCGCGGGCAGCGGTTCGCGACGTGGGCCGCGCGCTGAACGTTCCGTTCGGCGAAGTGGATAAGGTCGCCAAGCTGATTCCGGGCAATCTCGGAATGACGATCGAACGGGCGCTCAAGGAGAGCCCCGATCTCAAAGGACTTTATGATTCGAGCGTAAGAGTCAAGGGTTTACTGGATATGGCCATGAAAGTCGAGGGCATGCCGCGGCACGCCTCCACGCACGCCGCCGGCGTCGTGATTTCCCGCGATCCGCTTACGGATGCGGTACCGCTGCAAACGGGCAGCGAGAGTACGGCCTTGACCCAGTACTCTATGGAAAATCTCGAATCCATCGGCCTGCTGAAGATGGACTTTTTGGGGCTGCGCACGCTTTCTATCATTGAACGCTGCATGCGCTGGATCAAAGAGCAAACGGGCAGCGCTCCGGATTTTCGGGTGATTCCGGATAATGATCTCCTCACCTACGAAATGCTCGGCCGCGGGGAGACAACCGGGGTATTTCAGCTCGAGTCTTCGGGAATACGGCGCGTTTTGCGCGACATGAAGCCCTCGGTTTTCGAAGATATCATTTCGGTGGTCGCGCTGTATCGTCCCGGCCCGATGGAGTTCATTCCGAAATATATCGCCGGCAAGCACGGCGATATTCCGGTGGAATATCCGCATATGGATCTGGAACCGATCCTGAAGGATACGTACGGCATCATCGTGTATCAGGAACAAATCATGCAAATCGCTTCGCGAATGGCGGGGTTTTCGCTCGGAGAAGCGGATTTGCTGCGGCGCGCGGTGTCGAAGAAAAAGCGGGAAGTGCTGGATGAGCAGCGCGGCCATTTTGTGAGCGGCAGCCTTGCGCAAGGATATGCCGAAGGTGATGCGAATGCGGTGTACGACATGATCGTCCGCTTTGCGGATTACGGTTTTCCGCGGGCCCATGCGGCCGCTTACGGCGTACTTGCCTTTCAAACGGCATATCTGAAGGCGCATTATCCCGTCCATTTCATGGCCGCGATGCTGACAGCCGTGATGGGAAGCCACCGGAAGGTTGCCGAATACATCGTCGAGAGCCGCCGGATGGGCATTACCGTACTGTCGCCGGATGTGAATGAGAGCGGCGTGCTGTTTACGCCCCAGGCCGTTGTCGGTGGCGCTGCCGCTGAAGATGGGCAGGGTTCGGTATCTGACGAGGCTTCGGACACAGGTGGAAAGGCGCCGGCAATTGGCGTGATCCGCTTTGGACTTGCGGCGATCAAGAACGTCGGCACGCAAGCGATGGAGAGCATCCTTCGCGAGCGGCGGGAACGGCCGTTTGAGAGCCTGCTCGATTTCTGCCGCCGCGTCGATCTGCGCACCTGCAACAAACGCGTGATCGAATCGCTGATTCAGGGTGGGGCGTTTGATTCGCTGCCGGGTCATCGGGCCCAACTGCTCTCTATGCTGGACGAGACGGTGGACGCGGCGCTGAAATGGCGCAAGGAGCGGGAAGATTTGCAGATTCAGTTGTTCGATTTCGTCGAGACCCCGAACTGGGATATTGATTATCCCGAAACTCCGAAATATACGGTGGGACAGCAGCTTGACCTTGAGCGGGAACTGCTGGGCTTGTATCTGTCCGGCCATCCGCTGGACGATTACGATGAATTGCTGGAGAGCGGCGGATACGACCGGTTGATGGATTTGGCCGAGGCAGCCGACGAGTCGCGGACCGTCGTCGCCGGCATGGTTGTATCGGTCAAGACGATTACGACCAAGCAGGGAAAAGCGATGGCCTTTATTGAGCTCGAGGACCAGATCGAGCGCTGCGAGGTTGTGCTTTTTCCCGAAGTATGGCGCCGCTCTTCGTCATATGTTTCCAAAGGCGCCCTGCTTGCGCTTCGCGCCACCGTCCAACTGCAGGACGAGGGCTTCAAGCTGCTGGCCGACGAGGTGGCGGAGCTGAGCGAGCAGAGCCTCGCGCAGCTGCGGCGCGGCCTGGCCCGCGGGCGCGCCGCGGGCGGTACGGGCGCGGGCACTGGCGCGGCCGTGCAGCGCAGCGCGGCGCCTGCGGCGCAGGCGGCCGG
>NZ_JBKFGG010000037.1:0-1573 GCF_056171975.1 Paenibacillus terrisolis
GGGCAAGCACCCCCACTTTTATACCCGACAACGCTTCTCTTACTACTTTTAAACGAAGTTCATCTTTGGCTTTTCCCATGACTTGATCCTCTCCCTTATTTTCATTGTAATTCCTTGTTGGGGAGGACTCCAGTTTAATTAGGGAGCCTAGAGGATTGTACAGTTATTTGAGCCGAATTGGTCTTAAAAGCCCGCATATGACTGTAAAAGATGCACTTTTACAGTTATTTATCTGATCGACGGATCTGCTTTAGGAAATAACTGCACATTTGCAGGCTTTCGGTTTATGAACGCATAGAGTGACGGGAAGAGCGGATAGGAAAGCAGGAACTCATGGGATCTCAGGAAGATATGCAAGTGCAGGAGCGTATGGGGCGTGCAGGAACATATGAGGTATAAGAACGTATGACTATGATACGACCACGCGAGAACGAATAAAGAAAATCATGAGCGAAAGAGCGAAATGGTGCACAGGTGACGTTCATAGGTTCGTATAAATAAGGGCTCATTGCGATATACGCAATGAGCCCTTGTACGATATGAAACAAAATTGCTCCATAGAGGTCGGCGTTATGAGTATTATTGAGCCCACACCAACTACCGGCTGTTTATTTTGGACATCCGAGTCCCCTTTGGGAACGCTATTTGCAAGACAAACCCTATCGGGCCTGGCGAACTGGTTGCTGACGACCATCCATGTTATTTCACAAGCTGTCCGCGCGTTACGCCCAACTGATTGGTTGCCTTCAGGGTTTTCCACACTTGGGTGCCGCTGATCTCTCTTCGCAGAGCGCGGCGGTAAAGATTAATGACTTCGCGAACCTGATCCGGCGTTTCTTCCAGAAACTCCACCCGGTAATTCGGTACGCCAAGCTCCAGGAAGTGACTCAAGTATTCCGCGCCGGATTGCTCAATGGCGTTGTACACCGTGTTGCGGCAGCCTTCGTCCACCCGCACGGGATGTGACATCCCGATCCTGTCCTGCAGGGAAGCCCGGTGCTCTTCGCACGGACGGCCGCAGTTGGTGTAATCCGTACCTTCGCTCAGGAATGTACAGTACACGCAATGTTCGGTATGGAACATCGGCAAATGCTGATGGATGACGATCTCCATATCGGCAGTTGGACTGACGCGAAGCAGATCGACCATCTGCTGGATGTTAAGGTCATAGGACGGCGTTACGATGTCGCAGCCGGCCTCCAAGAACAGCTCCGCCGCCTTGTGGTTTGCGATGTTCAGCGAAAAGTCGCCGATCAGCCGAGGGTGAGCGGCGGTAGGGTTCTCTATCCGGTGGCGCAAATAATAGTAAAGCGCCCCTGTGTTGCGGACCAGCACCGCATCGGGTTGGAGACGCAGAATGTTGTTATGATAGCCGTTTTCGCCCGGCATATGGATGCGCGGCGTCACCAGCGCGATACGCTTTCCGGCCGCACGAACGGCATCCACCGCTGCCGGGAACTGCTTGATGAATTCAAAGTCGGCGTAGATCATCTCTACGCCGGCTTCCAGCGCAGCTTGCACCTGCGGCAGGCTGCGGCACAGCGCGGTGAGCTCCGCTTCACCGCGCGCGACC